>NZ_JBHWEB010000026.1:0-99115 GCF_042734395.1 Amycolatopsis sp. NPDC059657
CGGCGTCGAGGTTCGTTGCCCGAGTAACTTGGCCGCGATGTGGACGGGGCGGACCGCCGATTACGGCCTCGATGGTCGGTGTTCTCTTATCCGGACGATGCGGTCAGGCGCCTGTGTCAGTGGCGCCCCTTGTCACGTCAGTGGGCCGTGTCTGCGGCACGGCATCGCACCTCTAACCGCAGCTGCCCCGTCCGTCGCAGTTGCAAGTTAACGAACGCCTCGTGCGCAACTTGACCGTTGCGTATGAGGCGTCGTATCAGAGTGACTCTTAGGTCTTTGGGTTCTTGTATTGTGCTATGCGCTTGGCTTCTTGTTCTTTAAATCTCTGCGCTTGTTTCGCGGAGATGGGAACAACCCTGAAAGTGCTTGTTGTGGGTTCAAGTGAGAGTAGCTGGTCGGAAAGTGTCCACCCGAGACTGGCTGTGAATTGCTCTTTGATTGTGGTGCCATCTTCCGTTTCCCAAGTGGGCGACGCTGATGGGATTATCGATCGTACGCCTGGGGGTGAGGATAGCGTAGTACTTGTAGTTGCGCTCCTGTTCTTCCTCTGGTGTGACTGCCTGCAAATTTGAAGAATTATCGGAGAATGTGACAGTGAAGCCACGATGACCCCGTTGGGGGTCCGCAGATTCTCGGTACTTTTCGCTACTCTCTCGAATTTGCTGGACTTGAGCCTCGGTAATGGGTGTGACTTGGTAGGTTTCATGTCCGTATTTTATGCGGATTAAAAGGTCTGACCACGCCCACTTTGAATCGTGTGTCAAAATCTCTTCTGCCTGCACGCCGTCGCCGCGATCTCCCTGGCGCAAGATCGCGAACGGATCGTCAGTCGTGGTGTTGTGGTCTACAATCGCATAGTAGCGGTATGTTTTCTGTGTCAAGAGTCCTCCCTGCGCTGCGGCGATCTCAGAGGCGGATGGCGCCGGCTGGAATTGGGACATCGCCAAATATTTCTCTCATTATAGCTTCTGCGGCTTCGATGTTGGCCGGCGTCTGGTTAGGTACCCGCTTCTCCTCGTACTGTGGGTGGGTACTTTGCTTTGCGTCAAAGCTATCGCGTGTGTGGAATTGAATTTCGAAGACCTGGCCTGTTTCTGGGTCGAGCCAGTTGGTGTTGAGTCCGCGATACGCGGCCTCGGCATCCCCGTTGTCGATCATCGCCTGGAGTATCTTTTCAAATTCAATGTTCCAATAGTTTGTTGTGTTGACTTCCTTGAATCCCTTTGCTTCAAGATATTTTGCAGCAGGTTTTCGAGCAGTTCCCGCCGCTCCGGCGACGGTTCCGCGGCCACTTCGTCGTATGCGGTGGCGAGTGCGTCCGAGTAGAGGTCGATCGTCCGCCAAACGGTCGAACTCATCGCCGCCGTTTGCGCCGAGCTGATGAACCCTGGCCCGGCCAGCCCCAGTAACGCCTAGTAGACGAAGATCCCGCCGATCCGGAACGCCCGCAGCACCGACGGCAGCGGGATGCCCTGCCGTGCCTGTGCCAGCCTGGTCTTGCGGGCGGCGTCGAGTGAGAGTTCGCGTCCGTCGGCGAACGAGATGAGCGCCCCGCTTCAGGTTCGCGCGGCAGGCCTGGCGCAGCTCATCGGGGGCGACGGTGTCGACCTGGTGGTAGAACTCGTCTTTCTCGCTGAGCAGCTTCGCCAGGCGGTCGGCGAACTCCGGGAGCCGCGTGAGCATCGCCTGCATGGGCTCACGCTGCTCCCGAGGAGCCGGAGTTGCGAGAGCCTCGGTGCCCATCCGCTGACTCTAGCCCGCCTTTGCGTGACGACACAGTTCACTGGATGTGACATCTGGGTGTCAACGGTGTCAAGGGGCCCGGACATCCAATGGTCGGTTGTCTGCAGGCTGCTGGGCTCGACGGTTCGGGATTTAGCGGGCTTTACTCCGGAAGGGCTCGCCCAGGCTCCCCGATTTCGGTTTTCGGCGCGTCCGGCTTCATGATCAGATCCGTTTGGAACCCGTACTGTTGTAGCTTCGGAATAGAATAAGGTTCCTCACTTCGGGCTCTCCGAAGTGAGGAACCTTAAGGGTCGTGATCGACACCTAGCGTGGTGTCTTAACCTTCTAGTTTTCGTCGTTCGACGCGTTCTGCCTGAAATTCCTCAAACCTTAGAGTGGCCTCTTCGTTGATCGGGAGGGCGTCATGACTGAGGCCTCCGTTGCTAATGCTCCGCAGGACGCTGGATTCTTCCCACTTTAAATTGATGGTAAATACTTCTTCGGATTCGATCCCCTCTTCTGGGCCCCATGCCCGGACCACTGTAAGAGGCTCCTCGACGGAGTAGTTCGGAGTTACGATTGCGTAGTATCTAAATTTTCGCTCTTGCATGAACTTCCCTGCTTGGGGAACTTGGGGATCTGCACTGCGCCTGGCGGGGGTGGCACGTTGCCGTAGATGAGTCTATTCGACTTCTGGAGTGCCTCTATCTCGGCCGCATCGGTCTCGCTGTTCAGTACTGTGTTGCGCCAAGTGCTGTTGATACGCACATATTTGCCGTTGGTCTCATTCCTTTTCCAATTGTTTTTCAGCTCAACCATTTCGAGACGCTGGGCCTTTAAGTGCTCAATGGTATCCAATTTCAAGATAGCACGCTGTCATTTATTTCAACAAAAGCATTGGCGACGGTTTCACTGAGGTCGAGTTCGTCAGCTTTACTTGGGACTGGCGGGCGAGTGGCGCCTCTGCTGTGTTAGATGCAGTGGAGGTGTCACTTGTCCATCGCGTCACGTGGTCAAGCGGGTTGGCTTAGGCTTCGCCGAAGATTGACGATTGTGACAATTGGGCTGCCCGTCTTGGTGAAAACCGATTCCATTGACTTGGTGAAAGAAAGGTTAACCCCTCCTCTTTGCTTATCCTGAAGAGGAGGGGTTAACGATCAATGTGACGCGATCGGCGCTTGTTGAATGTTCTTAATCGTCTTGCGCTCGCTTTGCAACTCGCTCTGCTTGAAATGCCTCGAACCTCAAAGCGGCTTCTTTGTCAATGGGGACGGCCTCGTAGTCGAGGCTTCCGGTGCTGATGCTGCGCAGTTTGCTGGATTGTTCCCATTTCAAATTTATCGTGAAGGATTCCTCGAGTTCGATGCCGGCTTCCGGACCCCATGCGCGAACTACTGTGACCGGCTCTTCTGTGGAGTAGTTAGAATCCGTAATTGCGTAGTATCTGTAATTTCGGTCGTGCATGGGAACTCCAAATTAGAATGGTCTCGTGATTTCGATCGCCCCAGGTGGGGAGGGAACGTTGCCAAAGATCAGTCTAGATGTCTCTCTGAGGGCGTTGATTTCGGCCTCTTGGGTCTCCTTGTTTAGGACGCGGATATCCTCGTAGATGGGATGCTCGATCGTCTTTGCCCAGTAGCTGTACTCTGTGTGGAACTGGACTTCAAAGATTTGCCCGGTTGCGGGGTCGCGCCAAGTGGTGTTGAGGCCCACGTACTTACCGTTGGTTTCGTTCTTCTTCCACAGATTGTTGAAGCCGGTCATTTCGAGATCCTGGCTTCGTAGTGTATCGAATGCTTTCTGTGTCAAGCTAGTGTATTGAGTCTCGGGGAGAGTTATGGTGTACCGAACACTGTCGTTAACCTTGCCAAATGCGTAATCTGCGGTTTGACCATCCGCGATTTCCGAAGCGATTTTCCGCTTGAGTGAATCTTCTCCTTTGAGTCGATATGGCCAACCTTCGGCTTTAGCGGCCGGTTCGCGCAAATCCTCGATTGTCCGCTCAATTTTAGGGGATATGGTTTTTTCGTTCTTCTCGGCCGCGGCGAGCAGGTCGTCCGCCCGCTTGTTAACTGAAGGATCGAGACCGAGTTCTTGGCCGTTCTGTCTGCCAATCCAGGAGCCGTCGTGCTGCGTGCCGGTGGGTAGTCCGGGCGCTTCCGGTCCCTTTGGAGGCTCGAACTTGATACCAGAGACTTCCAGCTTTCCGACACCTTGATCGAGGGAGAGTGTCGCGCTTTCGATCTTGGCGGTCCAGCCCTCCATGTTGGCCAAATTACGTTGACCGTTGTAGACGTATTCATTAATCCGGAAGAGTTGTCCATCGAGAGCAGCGACTCCTCTATTGAGGGTGACTGTGCCGTTCTCGATCTTGATCGTAAGCCCCACGACCTGAGCCGTGTCGCCCATAAACCTGCCAGGCACCATCTCGGCGACTTTGGCGGTGAATTCGCCTACCCTGCCGAAGCCGTTGCTGATCTTGGCAACCGCTCTCGAGAGCGCGGCGCTGACCGCCTCGGCGACCTTGCCGACGGCGCCAGACCCGCCGGGGATGGCGAACGTGGCGATGTCGAACAGGGTCATCCCGAGCGCCTTGCCCGGGTTCTCGTGCCAGTCGGTGAGGTGGATCACTTCGAACGGGTGGTTGTACAGGTTCGTGAGGCCGTTGCCGATCGTGGCGCATGCCTGACGCTGTCCGGGGTCAAGCGGGCTGCCGAGTCCGCAGTAGCCGAGGTTGAACAGCCCGATGCCGAAGTTCTTCGCGCTCTCGAACAGGCCGTCTTCCATGTTCTGCTGGAACAGGTAGATCTTGGCGCTGGCCAGCTGCCACGCGTCGCACGCGGCCTGCTGACCCTGTACACAGTGGATGATGTTCGAGAAATAGTCGCCGATTGCGGCGGAAACGTCGTTGTAGACGTCCTCGACGAATTTGCCGACGATCTTGCAGGCCCTGGTGTCCACAGTGCACTGCCAGATGCGGTACAGGGCGTTCTTGAAGCTGTCTTCGTACTGCTGCTGCCTGCGCGCTACTTCGGCTCGCTGTGCGTTGGCGTCCTCCACCTGCTTGAGCATCGAGATGATCTCGGTGGTGAACTCGTGGATCGAGTTCGTCGACGCGTTCGCCCAGTCCCGGATCTCTTCGGCTTCGCCTGCCGCGCGCTGCGCCGCCTCCGCCGCCCCGGTGGCCATCATGGCCGCACGTCCGGCGAGGGTGGCGTCGGATCGTGCCGAAGACGCGGATTGGGTGGCGTTGGTGGCGGCCCGGTGCGCACCGGCTGCCGCCTGCACGGCTGCGCGAGCCGCTTCGGTGGCGCTGTCCGCGTCCTGTGCCGCCTGCAACGCCGAGTTCGCGGCGCGAGCGGCGGCTTCGTAGGCGGCCTTCATCTCCTCGACCGCGGTGTCCGCGGCTTGACGGGCCCGCTGGGCCGCTTCCCCTGCCTCGGCCGCCTTGTCCTTGGCGGACTTGGCCTGCTCGTCGCCGATCATCAACGCGTTTGCGGCCACGTCCATCGCTCGGCGCGCGTCGGCGTTGATGCCGGCGAACGACCTGGCGATGATCGTGGCCGTCTTGGCGGGGTCGACGACCATCGCGGAGGAGGCGCTGGCCGCGTAAGCCGCCCGATCGGCGACGTAGGTCTGGAACACCGCCTGGTTGCTCTCGGAGATCGCGGCTTCCGCCTCGTAGCGGGTGTGGTCCGCGTCGGCCTGCGACTGGGCGGCCGCACTCGCCGCCTCCATCGCAAGACGGTTCGCCTCATCGGCAGCGCGGCGGGCGGTGAGCGCTTCCTGATCCGCCTGTGCCGCCGCCTGCCTGGCGCGCTGAGCTTCGGCGCTCGCCGCCGCGGCCTCCGACCTGGCCACCGCCGCGGCGTTACGGGCACGTTCGGCGCTGGCGCCCGCGGCGTTGGCGTTGTCACGTGCGCGTTTGGTCGCCTCGGCGATGTCCTTGGTGGCCTCGTCCGCGTTCTTCCCGGCTTTGGTCGCCTCGTCGCGAGCTCGCCGCAGAGTCTGCTCGCTGGTGTCGGCGACCTTGATCTGTGCCCACCAGTAGGGAATCGTGAATTCCATGCTGGCGGCGGTCGTCTTGACGTCCGCGATCGCCTTCGATTCCCTGGTGCTGGCCTTCGCCGCGGCGTTACGCGCGCTGATCGCGGCGTTGCCCTTGTTGATCGCGTTGATGCCGGCGCTCTGGGCGTTGATCCGCGCGGTCCTGGCGTTGGCGGCGTGCTGACGTGCCTTGCGTGCCGCGTCTTCGGCGACGGCCTGCTGAGCCCTGGCCCTGTCTCTGGCCTGGACCGCGATCTGCAACTGGACCTTCGCCGCGGCCGCGAGATCCGCGGCGATCTGGGCTTGCCGGTCTGCTTCTTCGCGCCACTTGCGCGCGTTGTCGGCGTGCTCCTGCGCGTTCGCGTCGGCATCGAGCGCGCGGCTGTCGGCCAGTGTGGCTTCGGTCGCGTGCTGCGCGGTCTCTGTCGCCTTCGCCGCCGCCTGGGTGGCGGAGCCCACCGCGATGGTGACCTTGGCCCAGTCGACGCCGTTGGTCATGCCGGTGTGGATCAGGTTGGCCGCCGCGTTCTGCACCTGCGCGGTGGTGCTGGCGGCGAAGTCCGCCGCCGCGGCCGCGCTCTCGGTCTGGCGGGTGGCTTCTGCTCGCAGCGCGTCGATGTCGGCGTTGCGTCCACGGTGGCCGTTGGCCCGAAGCGGCTTGTCTTCCTGCAGGATCTCGTCCGCGCGCTGCGCGGCCGCCCTGCCCCGCAGCATGGCTTGGCTGGCGTTGTCGAGGAACTGGACCGCGTCGATGTTGGCTCGCAGGATGGTCGTGCGCGCCTTCGCCGCGTCGGCTGACCGCTGCGCGATCGCGGTCAGTTCCGCGATGGCCTTGTTCCGGTCGTCCAGCGCCTTTTCGATGACCTTCTGGTACTCGTGGTCGCGGTTGTTCGCTTGGGCGTAGCCGGTTTTGTAGAACGCTTCGATCTGCGCGTAGTCGCCGCTGGCGAGCGCGGCCGCGCCTTCGGTCTTCACCTGCGGCCCGCCTTGGGCGACCATGGCGCGCACGCGGCCGGTGATCCGCTCGCGCTCCGCCTTCGAGTCGATCTCGGCCTGGGCGTCCTGCTTCTCGGCGATCTCCTTGCCGAAAGCGACGAAGTCGTTGATCCGGGTGTCGTCCCCGCTGTCGATCGCAGCCTTCGCGCCCGCCCGCACGTTGGGCCCGCCGTTCTCGACCCAGCCCTTGACCGTCTCGCGATTGGCGAGCGTGGTCAGCCGCTTGCGTTCGGCGGCCCGCTTCTTCGCCGCGGGCTCGCCGTAGTCGAGGAAGTCGAGGATCACCGCCGGGTCGTTGGTGGCCAGCGCGGCTTGAGCCGCCTCACGGACCTCGGGGTCATTGGCGAGCCTGGCGATGTCTTCGACGAGCTGGCGGTTGAACGCGTCCTCGTCATCGTCCGCGACCGCTGCGGTTGTCATCGGAGTCGCGGCCATCGGGACGGGCGGCGGCTGGACGCCCGCGGCGTTGGCCGTGGTGCCGCTCAGCAGCGCGATGATCATCGCGAGGACGATGACCACGCTGCTTCTGGATGTGGTTCTCACTGGTTCCCCCCATTGCGACTCTCCGCCGCGGTCGCACTCGCTCGGGCCTGCTCCGCCGTCGCGGCCCACTTGGCGGCCTGCGTGACCGCCCATTCGGCTTCCTCTGCCCACGAGGCCTGGTTGGCGCCCGCCCTGGCGAGCACGCTCGCCCAGTCCTGGCCGGTCGTGGCGGCGTGGGCATGGTCGGCGACGCCCGACCAGGCGGCGGCTTGCGCGGCAGCTTTGTCCCGCTCGGCCATCCAGTTCACAGTGGACTGCCCGGCGACGTCGGCGAGCGTGCGCCACGCGGCGATCGCGTCCGCACGTGCCTTGTCCGCCAGCACTCCGCTGGTCTCGCGTTCGGTTCGTTCGGCAGCGAGCGCGGCTTCCAGAAGCCGCTTCACGCTGTTCTGCCACAACGCGTCCCGATCAGCGGTGAACATGCGAAACGCTTCGTTGTCCAGTTTCGCGGCGCTGGCCCAGTAGTAGGCGAAGAAATCCGCGATGCCGGCATCGTCGCCGTCACGCAGCGCGCGGCTCGCGGCCGCCCGGACCTGCGGCCCTGGATCGTTGACCGACAGGTCGGTGACGTAATCGCGGTCGGCTCGGGCTTGTTCGGCGACGTGCTGCTCGTATTTGTTGTCGTTCAGCCGATCCGCTTCTTGCGCCTTGTCGAATCCGGTGCGGACGTACTCGTCTTTCTCGGTGTCGGTGCCCAGCAGCGCACGCTCGGCGGTGACGCGCACGTTGCTGCCGGTCAGCGAGGTGGTGATGGTGCGCTGGATGATTCCGGTGTTGCGGCGCGCGTTGTCGGCCGCACGCGCCCTTGCCTTGTCCAAGCCGGTGGCCAGGAATTCGGCGATCGCCTCGTCGCCCCGGCTGCTCAGCAGCGCCGTCCATGCGGAGGTCTGGACCTCTGGCCGTGGATCTCGCTTCGCGATCCGCTTGACCCTCGCCCGGTCCGCTGCCGCTTGCTGAGCCGGATCGGGTGCGGTGATCACCGTGTCCGCGACAGCCGCGGCGGATCCGATGGAACCCGTTGCCCCCATGACTATCGCGGCGACCATGACCGCGCGTATGAGCGTATGACGCCCCACGTGGTTTTCCCCCCTGCAAATGTGAAATTAGAATTTGCCCGACCTTTTTCTAGCACGTGTCGAACCGGCCGAAGGTCGGGGGTTTGGTGATGTGGATCACCAAACTTGCGTGTAACGCGAATCGCGTGCGAAGGTCCGATCGGCATTCGGCTACGGGGAGCCGGTTACTCTTTTTGGGTGATGCCGCACGGTTAACTGAATTGAGGGGGGAATTTCTGGTGCTCACCAGAACATCTGTTGTGCGCGGGATAGCCGCGCTCGCGGCCGTGGCATCGCTGGCCGCCGGCGTGACCACCGCTCCCGCGATCGCCGCGCCTGTATCGGCATCTGCACAGGTCACGGTCCCGGAGTCGTCGGAAGAGGCAAAGGTTGCCGCGGCTCGGGTGCTGGGTATCCAGGCTCGCGAAGACCTGCTTGTGCTCAGCGACAAGAACTTTGTCATCGCTCTGTGGCAGAAAGCCAAAGACGGCAGCGAGATCAAGGCGGCCGCGCTGCGCGCGTTCACCGACAATGGCGACGAACTGGCCTGCAAGAAGTACATCGAGACCGGCATCTACGAGGCCGACCGGCTCGACCAGATTGCCAAAGCCGTAAAAGCACAACGTGACACCGAGCGACGATCGGCCGCGCAGGAGCTCGGCATTGTCGCAACCGATGAAATGCTGGACGCGACCAGTGAGAATTTCATTTTCCGCCTGTGGGAACGCGCCGAGACCGGCAGCGACGTGAAGAAGGCCGCGGTCGCGGTCCTCAAACAGGGGACCACAGAGGAACAGCGCCAGGCCTTCATCGTCAAGGGCATCCACGACGCGGCCGCGATCGATCGCCAGCGCAAGATCGATGAGGCCGACCGGCTCGAACGGGAGGCCGCCGAGCGCAAGGCCAACCAGGAGGCGAAGGCCGCGGCATTCGCCGCCGCGCTGAACGTGATCGCGAGCGACGCGGACAAGAACCTGCCCGATCACGAGTTCATCTACGAGATCGTCAGGCGCACCGCCGGCGCCCAGGTCAAGGCAGCCGCACAGGCCGCCTATGACAGCCGGGAGCCCGCCGTCTGGAAGGCGTTCATCTACACCGGTGTGCACGCGGCGCATAAAGCCGACGTCGACGAGCGCAACCGCCTCGAGGCCATCGAGGCCGAACGCCAGGTCCGGGTGATCCTCGACGCGGCCGAGCGCGATGGCTTCCAGCCCAATCTCGTCGCCGCCGCACGTGCCGCGCTGGCCGGAACCGTCGCAGACCGTAACGCCTTCTTGAACACCGGCCGCCACACCGCCGCGAAAGCCGACCTGATCAAGCCGAAGAACAACCGGGTCATCGAGCTGCAGGGCACCCAGTCCGGGCGTTGCCTGCAGGTCTCCGGTCTCTGGGACCAGCCCGACGAGGGCGCCAACGCCGACGGGGCCACCACCGAGCTGTGGGACTGCCAGCGCGGACCCAAGCAGGTCTGGGAGCTACTGGCCAAGGACAACGGCCAGTACATGTTGCAGAACCTCGGCTCGAAGCGCTGCCTGGACCTCAACGGCGATCTGGTCGTCCAGAATGGCTGCGACGACGACAGCGCGACTCAGCGCTGGGAGTTCCTCGAGAACGCCAACGGCACCTTCCAGCTCCGCAATGTCGCGACCGGCAAGTTCGCCACCGCTCTGGACTCCGGGACCGCCAACGCGACGCTGGTGGTGCAGTACACGAACACCAACGCGATCGACCAGCAGTGGCGCATCATCGATCCCACCCATGTCTCGTGGACCGTCGCGATGACCCCTGGCACCGTCGAGCTCAAGAGCGTCGACTCCGGTCGGTGCCTGCAGGTCGCCGGCCGCACGGACCGGCCCGACGCCGGGGCCAACGCTGACTTGGCGCGCACCGAGATCTGGGACTGCACCCAGGGAGTCAAGCAGGTGTGGGAACTGATCTCGCTGGGAGAAAAGAAGTACGGGCTCAAGAACAAGAACTCCGGCAAGTGCCTGGACATGCTCAACAGCGATCCTGCCAACGGTGCGCCGCTGATCCAGTACAGCTGCCACTTCGCCGGCTCACAGCAGTGGGTGTTCACCCAGGGCGACAACGGCAGCCTCGGCCTGGCTAGCGCCTACACCGGCAAATTCGCCGATGTCGAGAACGCTTACACCGCCAATGGCTCGGCCGTCATCCAGCAGGACGGCACAGGGGAGCTCAACCAGCGGTGGACGGTGCACCAACTCACCACCGCATAGACAGCCTGCGCGAGGTGCGGGTGCAACGCAGGCCCTGGTGGCATGCACGGACCTACAGTTGACTCAATGGCCCGCTGGCACGATCTCGAGACTTCGGGGTCTGCCAGCGGGCTTGTTTTATGCAAAGAAGGCAAGTGCGGACGCCGGTCCATAGGCATCGAAGATGCACCACTCCGGCCACTTAGTTGCTGGGCTTGGACCTATGCCGACTCCGCATCATGGCCGACACGTTGGCGGCCTGCGGGTCGCCAGCTTCCGCTTTGCCTCCGGCGCAGTGGGTTCTCAGTCCGCGCGGAGTCCGATCCGACTCTTCGCAATGTTACGTATCTTCTTGGTGCTGCCGGACTCGGCGAGCAGGTCGAGTACCGGCGCTGACGTCGTTTCTTCGGCTAGGAGGCGCTGCATCCAGTCCGTGATCTCCGCCAACTCTGCCGCCGTCGGCACCTGGCCCTCTGCAACGGATAGGTAGAGCGACCAGTCGCGGACACGGTGGCGGATGAACGCGCGGTGGCCTTCCGCTTTGAGGTGATCCAGTGCCGGCAGAAGTTCAGCGGCCCAGTGCTCGAAGGAGGCCGGATCGGTTGCCTGCCTCGCGATCTCGTCCACGAGTGCCACGACCGCGGTCTTGGACGTGAGCTCTTGAGGGTCACGCAGGATGGTGGCCACGATCGCGAGGTCACCGTTGCGGTTGGGCGAGGCGACTGCCACCGCAACTATGCGCTGGTAGGCGGCAGAGCGCACGCGCTCGTCCGCGACGGCCTCATCGACGTCCACGTCGACAATCCCGGCGTCTGTGAGCAAGGTGGTCAGATCCGTATGCAGTGTCATTTTGCCCCACCGGCGAGGCGGGGAAGGGACTCCTGTGTCAGCACCGGTTTGTCCTCAGTACCCGGCCTTCGACTCGAAGTCCCTGAGCCAGTGCCGGAAGTCGTCTTCGCCGTAGAGGTAGACACCAGGATCGGTTTCGGTGTCAGCACCGCTGAGCCAATCAAGGGTGTCCCGCACGACCTCGTCCTCGACATCGCCGGCTTCTTCGGTGATCCACGGTGTTGCCCAATCCGAAGCCTCGCGCGGGCTGACCTCACCGGAGATCAGGCCCCGCAGGATTTCCCGGACCTCGTCCCTGGTCGGTTCCTGACTGCCGTGAGTCGTCATGCGTCGATCCTGTTTCCGTCGGCGTCGAAGGTGTGGTGCACCTGGGGACCTGGGAGTCCAACAGCGCCAGCAGCTCTTTGGCCAGCTTTCTGGCGGAGCTACCGTCGGACCGGTCATCGGCTACGTCACGCAGGAGTCCCGCTGCGTCGCGGATCTGGCGCTCGACTGCTTCTAGCAGGTCGACAGGTCGCCCATCGGCGCCCTGGTAGCTGGCGTAGCCGGGCTCGGGCACAAAACAGCCCCACCAGTCCAACAACGCGCTCAGCACCTCGATACGCGGCTTGCCCGGCATGTCCCGGATAACCTTGAGAAGGATGGTCATCGCAGGGACCACGGCTGGGTACAGCGCCCCAGCGTGGTCATTGCCCACCGCGGCCATCAACCGGCCGACCGCCAAAGCGGCGTTGTCAGCCGACACTGACGCCGCTAACTCTTCAACAGCGCCGGCGGCTGCCTCTGGCCGGTACCACGTCGGGCCGGGCAACGCGAACCAATCGATGGTCGTCCAGGCGTCCATCGCACCACCGTACTCAAGCCGCCGTCGCCGGCACGCCGAAATTAACCCGATGCACAGCGTGCGCCGACAAGCTACCGATCAGCGGTGCTGAGAGTGCGTTGCGGCCGAGCAGCGACAAGGGTATTTGGTAGTCAGTCGCGATACCTCGTAGGTCGCTGCTGAAGTGGCTCTCGTCTGGTCACTTCTCGTGCGACGCCCACCCAGCGAGGTTCGGAACCGAGGTGGAAAGCCGTGCACTGGACCGCGAACGCGGCCACGACCTTCCCTGACGACAGCAAGAACTCCACGCCGAGACTTCCGGGGCTGACATCGACTACATCAGCTGCCGAAAGTATGTGGCTTCGCCAAGGATTGACCACTCGTAATCGGTCACCGCCGAGTTCAATGCGTGAACGAAACGCCGACCACACCAGCAGCCCCATGGCGACGTAGAGCACCGCGGCCCAGAACCATTCGGACGCGGGCATGCCATCACGCTGCCACTCCGGGTTGAGCAGCAAAGGCTGGAACCACACGAATGGCGACAGCAGCAGCGGCACCGCCACGGAAAGCAAACGAACCCACCACCGCACACGCCAAACTCGACGACTTCTGGGCGATCCGATCACTTCGTGATCGTTCCATGGCTCTCCGACCTTGGCTGAGGGCGCCCCAGGGAGGCGCGCTGAGCGGACGCGGCCAGCTGTCTGGAACGATAAATCCGTGGACATCGCATGGCCCGGGCAGCGCGAGGACGTGCTCGTCGCACTCGAAGTGCTCGCGGCAGAACCTCCGGTGCTGGACGACGCGGGACGAGACACGCGATGGCCTGACCTCACCAACGCTATCCACTGGTTTGTGGATGACACAGGGTGGGATCAGCAGGATCCGGCCACCTCAATCGGGACAATTCTCCGCAACGAGCACGAGGCCGACCTGGTTCGCGATGTCGTGGCCGCGGTCGTCGCCGTGTCGGATCGTCAAGGTGCCACGAGTTCGGATGCGGCCTGGTTCGCCGATGGCGGTTGGTGCGAAGTTCGGCGGCTCGCCACCGACGCACTCACCTTCCTGGCACGGTGAAAGCGCTCGGTCAGCTCCGGAAAATGGCGGCGATGATGGCGTAGGAACCTGTTTTTCAGGGGCGGTGGGCATCCGCGCCAGGGGAGCGGACGCCGAGGAGGAGACTGGCCGGGTGTCTAGTGGCGAACGACGGAATCGGGCGGCCATGCGCCGTGCCGCGGTCGACGGCGTGGCGGCGTACCTAGCCGACGAGGACGCGGACGTCTACAACATCACCGACGCCGCCGTCCGCGAGAACGCGATGGGGGCAGCGTTGAACCTGGTCGCGCTGGCAGCGGCAGCTGTCACGGCCGTCGCCGAGGCGACCGGCCGCACACCACACGAGGCTCTACGCTCGATCGACCAAGAATGCGTTGGCGAGGCACTCGGGGAGGCCACATGACGTCACCGGCACGGCGCAGATATGACGTCATCGACTGTTCGGTAGTCGGCCAGGCGCACTACGGGCTCCTGATCGAATCCGAGGATGGCGAACGTGGGTTCGTCGACCGCGCGCATATCTCAGACGATCCGGGCGAGCCATGGCCGGTGGTGGGCCAACGGTTGCGCTGCGTCGTACTGGGCTACACGAACGACGGCAGGCTCCGAGCCGCGTCGACTCCCACGTATGTCGAGATGGTGGCCACGGCGGAAGATCCCGCCCTGGCGGCGGCCCGGTGGAGTTCGCTGACCGGCAGGTGAGAACAGCGCCAGGGTCACTGCTCGCGCTTGTCCGTGAGCTCCTCGATCTTGGCGATGATTTCCCTGTCGGATGCGACGCTGAGCACGGTGAGTCCGCTAGGACCAGGTGCCCGCTTGAGCAGCCCGAGCTTCACCGACAGCCACGCTCGCAGGTCAGCAAGCTCTTGGCGCAGCGCATTCCGCTCCGCGCGCACGTCCTCGAAGCGCTCCTCCACATCAGCCTGCTCCCTCACGATGCCAGTCTCACATAAGCCTGCCGCCTGGACGCACGGCTCCGATTGGCTCGCTGCTACTCGGCATGAGTGAGCGAGGGTCTGGACTGCGTGCGCGGTCAACGAGTGGCTAGTGGGGCCGAACGAGGTCGATCAAGCTGTACGAGCCGTCTTCGTGCCGCTCGAAGTACGGTGTGTACCCACCCGGGTTGCCGACACGATGCTTGGGCAAGAACACGCCGTATGTGTGGTCAGCCCAGCCTGGGCAAGCTGTTCGGACGTCTGCTGGCCGAAACCGTTCCGGCAAGGTCCCCTGTGTCCGAGCCTGCCGGATGTCCTCGACGAGCCGACTCATGGCAGCAGCATCGCACGCCGCCTATGCCGCAGGCAGCGCGAGTGTTGGTCACCGACTGGCGACAGTGACGCGTGTCGCGGGCAACCCGGTCAGCGGCATGTGCGGACGTCAGAACCCGCGGAAGACACCATTGTTGTCTACCGAACTCGTGAAGTCCGCCCAGTCCATGTTCGCCAGGTTGATGTTGTTCTCCACGCTCCACAGCTCGGCGGGTACCACTCGGAATGGCTGATGGTCGCGTCGGTCACCGCCACGGTGTGAGGCGACCCGAACAGCGAGGATGGGATGCTCAGCGCTGCTGAGAGTTGTCTCATCCGCGAGGAACGACACGACCGGCCCAGCTGACTGCTTCTCCGCCAAAGCCTCAGCGGTTAGGCCCTCGAAGGCTGGGGCGTCCACGAGAGCGACCGTGGCAAGGAACCCCTCGCCGCTGGGTGCCTGAACCCGTCGAACCAGAGATTCCCATGCGCCGTCACCGCCGAACCATGTGCGGACAAGAACGGAGGCGCTCGGCAGCGCTGTCATACCGAAACCATAGCCACACCGGCGGCACCGGCCCCGATAGCGACGGGCCGCGCGAGCGTCGTCTGGCTCTCCAGGTGTCGCTGCAATTCCGACTCAACGTGGCCGCATCTGTTAGCCGACCCGGCTTCGATCGTCGCGAGAGCGTCTCGGCACAGCTGGGCCGACTTCTCGTCCTGGAGTTCTTCATAGATGGGGATGCTTTCGCGGGCGTTGTCGGCGGCGAACTGCCACTGAGCTCGTGTCAACCGAATGGCGATGATCTGATCGAACGGCGGCCAGTCACCGTTCACCCAGGGGACCTGGTCCCACCCCGCTTGCCGGATGTCTCGCCCGATGCGCACAGCCTGCTCATCTCCGTCGACTGCGGCAAGAGACACGACATTGTCGATCCCGGCATCGATACCCGCCCAGACGCGGGCAGTCATGTGCAGTGTGGCCGGCTCATCTGGCAGGTGATTCATGGAAGACATCCTGCATCCACCCCGTCAAGCTGTTCAAGATCGGCCGTGCGCTCGCTAGGGCAGGCACGGTTGCCGTTTCGATGAGCCACCTCAGCGATCTCATATGTACGTCGCGAATGAGAACGCGTTGACGACCACACAAAAAGGTTCTGGCACGGGAAAAGTGACACGGTGACGGCGCGTGATTGTCAGTGGCGGTTGAGGATGCGGCAGCGGAGCAGGTCGAGGTTCGCTCGGCCGAACATGGTCCTTTTCAACATCTTCACTCTGTTCACCTGCCCCTCAACCGGTCCCGAATTCCAGTGCAGGCTCAGTCCCGCGGTGACTGCTGCCTGATCACGCCGCAGCCCAATGACCAGGGAGCGCAAAGCGGGAAGAGCGCTTGCTTCGACCGAGCACATCCAGTCTTCGAGAAGGTCGCCGCGTGGGTCGCGCATCATGGCCGCGAACTCACGGACGTATCCGGCCGTGGCATCGAGCTCGGGGCAGCGGGCCAGAATCTCTTTGAGCCGCAACGCGTCCTCGGCATTGAGGTCGTCAGGTTTCGTCATGATCCAACGGGCCACCTGCCGGGGCTTGGGTGGCGTCGGGGCGACGGGCGGTGCGGTGAGCGTGGTGCGGAACGGATGCACGTAGCGGCGGACGGCCTGCACGCTGCCGCGCCAGCCGCGGGCCTGGATTTCGGCGTGGAGGCGGGTGGCGTCGGTGCAGCCCTCGTTCCATCGCTGGTTGAGATAGGGCTTGTAGCGGTCGAGTTTGCTGGCCCGGTTCACCGCCTTGACCAGCAGCTCCTCCACGCAGGTGGCGCGGGCGAAGCGGCGCACCGTCGAGTGGTCCAGTTTCAGTTCCCGGCTGATCTTGCCCAGCGAGTACCCTTGGGCGAGCAAACCCTGGACATCGTCGTAACGCTGCCGGGTCCGGGCCACCAGCGGGCGTTCCCGCCCGCAGACGTCGCGCATCCCATCCGGTTCAACGGGCGCGTTTTCCGATACCGCTGACGATTCACCGTCATCGTCGTCAGGTGTGGGTTCTGGTTTCCGCAGGCAGCCGTGGTGGGTGACGACCGTTTTCTCCACGGCCTCACCGAGATTCGCCCACAGGTGGTACCGGTCGGCGACCTGGATCGCCTCAGGCGCACCCAGACGTGCTCCTTCGGCGTAGGCGCCGGCCCGGTCCCGGCAGATGATCTCCACTCCGGGATGGGCCTTCAGCCACGCGGCGAGCGTGGTGGCCTCGCGGTCAGCGAGAACGTCGATCGGCTGGCGGGTTTCCATATCCAGCAAGATCGTCGAATACACATGCCCGCGGCGCAGCGCGAAATCGTCGACACCGAGCACGCGTGGGGTCGTGATCTGCGGCTCGGGTATGGCTCGTACCAGCCGTAGCAGCGTCATCCGCGATGTCGCGATCGCCATACCGGCGGCCAACCGAGCGCCGGCCCGCCCTGCCAGCGCCAACCCGATCGACGTCAGCACCTCAGACAACAGCGAACTACACCGTCGACGCCGCGACGCCAGACCTTCCACCTGCTCGACGAACGTCCGGCGGACACAGTCCTTGGTGCGGCAGAAGAACCGCCGGACCCGCAGCATGATCCGCACCGGCTGACCGCCAGCGGGCATATCGGCGAGTTGACGCTCGTAGCGGCTGTGCACCGCGGCCGAGACCGCGGCACAGTCCGGGCACACCGCGCTCGTCCCACGCGGCCGCGCCCGGATCAGCAGGATGCCGACTTCGGCATCGACCTGATCAACAACGACCCCGGACAGATGCGGGAACACAGCCTCGGTCAGCTTGGTATCAAACACAAATGACCATGATCACCAACCACGATCACCGACCGTCACGGGGTCACGCTTCCCGTGCCAGAACCGAATTACCTGATCGTCCACAAAAAACCTGGTCGACAGGTGCGCTTGCCGCTGGCAGCATCACGGGATGCAGGCGCTCCGGGGCATCAAGGGCGACGCGACCAGCCCACACGCCAAGGGGCCGAAGATCATCGCGCACGTCTGCAACGACCTCGGCGGGTGGGGCAAAGGCTTTGTTCTGGCCATCTCGAAACGGTGGCCAGAACCGGAACACGCATATCGAGCCTGGCATCGCGCGCGACCCGGCAACGACTTCGGGCTCGGTGCCATTCAGCTGATCCGAGTCCGAGCCGATACCTGGGTGGCCAACATGATCGCCCAGCACGGCATGCGCGTCGGCAGCAAGGGCCCGCCGATCCGCTATGACGCCGTCGCCAGCTGCTTGGCAGACGTCGCCAGCCACGCACTACGACTCGGAGCCAGCGTGCACATGCCTCGCATCGGCTGCGGCCTCGCCGGCGGACGCTGGGAACGCATCGAACCCATCATTACCGATACATTGCTGACCAACGACATCCCTGCCACGGTCTGCGACTTCGACTGACCCCACGCCATTCGGCACGACACCGCGTGATCTACGGCATGACCGTGGCTTGGCTCGAATGTCCTCATCGCGGCAGAAGAGGGCGTCGCGGCTCTAGAGGTGGCTGTTCCAGGGACTTCCCACGCCTGTTCGTGTCGCGCTGCTGCCGGGTGGCAAGTAGAGGAGGTCGATCAGGCTTTGGTCTTCGTCGATGGCGTGGTGCAGGTGCCCGATCTTGCCGGTACCGCTGTCCGCGTCGGAGACGCCGATCAGCTGCCAGACGCCGTCATCAGCGTCATGCTGAACGTACAGAATGGGCTCGTGGCGCTCGAAGACCTCGAAGGTCTGGATGCAGGTGGTTCGCAGCAGCCAGTGCCGCATCCACCAGGCCCGTCGATCGCGCTGCATGACCTGGTCGGTGACCCACCAGATGAACGGCAGGTCCTCATGCGCGCGTGCCTGGTCCGCGGTCAGGTCCGGGCCGCCCTGCGGCACGTTCTCGAACGGGTCGTCGGTCAGCGAGAACGCATGCCCGCCCTCGTTTTCGAAGATGACGGCATGGAAGGTTCCACCGCCGGGATTGCCCGCGCCGATTCCGACCGACAGGCGAGCGACGTGTGGGTCTGACCCGGTGGTCCAGCCGAGTGCGTACGAGGCCAGCTCACCCTGCGGGCCGACGAACTTCCCGAACGCGCGCCGATCAATTCCCGTGACAGCGTTTGTGGGCGCCTCGAGCAGCGCACCCTCCCGCACCTGGATATCCACCCCGGCAACATAGCCGATCAAGAATGCACACCCAGGTACCCGCCACCTTCAGAGGCCGAGAGGATGGGCGGAGAGCCAGTCGGCGTGACGACATTTCAGGGCGTCACGTTCATCGGTGGTGGGCAGCAGTATGTCGGCGCCTCCGTCGTACGGGTGGTAGACGCGGTCGAAGGACAGGCTCGTGACCATCACCCTGCCGGTGACATCGTCGGCCACGGCACGAAGCAGGTCGTCTACGAGACCGGATCGCCAGGGGCTGCGGCTGACGTACAGGTGGATGTACGTGATGAATTCCGGGTCCGTTTCGTGCTCGTCGGTCCGCACCGACGTCCAGTGACGAGCGCCGGGGTTCCAGAGCGCGTGCCGCGCGGACAGCGGCGGCGGCTCCGACGTGCCCGACCAGTCGGCGGTGACGATCCTGACTTCCTCGCCGCTGAACAGCTCGGCCAGGACGGTGTTGTAGCGATGGAGCACGATGTCGTACTCGACGTCGTGGCCGGGGTAGCGCTTGGACCCGGGCAAGCTGTGGAAACGCACCCATCGGTCGTGATAGGCGTGTTTCAGGTCGTCGGCCAACGGAGGGCCCTTGGGCCACTGCCGCTGCCACAGCTCCGAAAGGTCGTCTGACACGCGATCATCTTCTCCAACTGCAGTCGCTACCGAGCCCCGCCGAATTTACGTACCGAATCATCCGTACGCAGCCCGTTTTCTGCTCATCGGCACGAGAGCGCGGACGGTGTGGTTAGTCCTGGCTGTTCCAGAGAAGTTGGTCGAGGGAGAGTAGAGGGAAGTCGATCTCGGCAGCAGCAGCCCTGGCCAGGACCATGATCGAGTGGGTGTCACCGGGAACTGTGAACCCCAGTCCACGTAAGGCTTTGGCTACCCTCAGGTCGGGCTTGAGCGCGTCTGCGCCGCAGCGCATCCGCAGGTAGGCGAACAAAGCTGGACCGATACCTGGTACCGCGCCCACTACCGGGTCGAGGCGATGCGCGTGCTCGAGCACTTGGACGCTGTCGGCCCATATGCGGCATCCGGTGTCCTCGTCCGTTCTCAAGTCGCGAATCAGTTGTGTCAGGTTTCGCGCGATGGTCTGCATGGTGACTGGTTCGGATGGTAAGAGGCCATACGTTGCTGCGTCCGGCGGAGTTTCGGCCAACACCTCCAGGGTCGCTGGCTGGTGATCGGCTTCCCATCGTTTGACCATGGGAAGCACTCGCTCGACGTAGCGTCGTTGCCGGGAGGCGACCACGTCGATGACCATCGAGCCACGCCGTTTCGCGTATTCCGCGGCGTACTTATGTGCGGCAGTGCGTGCCTCGTTACCAAATTCATCGGCGAGATTCTGCAACCTGCCCACTGCGGCTCGCCACTCGGGACGCTGCCGGAGCACAAGCAGCTCATCGGATTCCATCGCACCTGTCTATCAGCAGATACCAACCCGGGCACCAGAAGCGCCCGGCGGCCGTATCTCGCGGTTTGCGGCTTGAGAATGCGTCCAGGTCACGAACAGTCAGTCGATGAGACCGTTGGCTCGTGCTTTCGCCAGTTCGTACCGTGCTGGTTTGGTGTCGAGCAGTTTCAGGCCGCTCACCGCCCAGGATCGCAGCGATTCGTCGTCGTTGTGGAGCTGTTCTATGAGTACTGGTAGTGCCTTGGGTGAGCGAGCTTCGCCGATGAGTTCGAGCAGCCAGCAGCGCAGGCCATGGTCGGCCTGCTCCTGGTTGAACTCGGCGATGAGCTGATCGAGGTGTTCTGCGGTGTGGGGTAGTAGGAGCCCGAAGCCGTCTTCGCGGTCCTGCGGGTTGCGTTTGCGCATGAGATGTATGGCTTGCTGGAAACGCTCTGTCACACCGTAGAGGCTAGCGACCGGGTAGAGCGACAGCGATGACTCGCGGCGATACAAGGCCGCTAGCCGCTCCTGAGGCCAAGTGGGCACTGCGGCGGCGTATCGCCTGAGCCGGAGCCGGTTGAGCCTGAGACTCAGTTCTGAACGACGTCACGACGGCGCTGAGCGATAGCATGTCGCTGCGGGACTCGCAGAGTTCACTTGCCGTCAGCCGCTGGATCCGACCAGTTGCCCGCGTTCATCAGGACCAGCAGCTCCTTGGCCATCTTTCTGGCGGAGCTGCCGTCGGACCGGTCGTCGGCGACGTCGCGCAGGACGTCCGCCGCGTTGCGGATCTGGCGCTCGACTGCCTTGAGCAGGTCGACAGGTTGCCCATCAGTGCCCTGCTAGATGGCATAGCCGGGCTCGGGCACGAAACAGCCCCACCAGTCCAACAACACCCCCAACACTTCACTACGCGGCTTGCCCGGCATGACCCGGACAACCTCGATCAGGATGCTCACCGCCGGGATCCAGCGGGGCGGCGACGGCCACCATCGACGCGAAGTCGGCGTTGGCGATCGGCAACTCGTCCGGATGCAGGTACACCGCGCAATCCCAACGACGTGCGAGGTATCGGGCCGCACCGGCGTGGTCGGGATGGACGTGGGTGAGCAGGATCGCGGCCGGCGGGCCGGCGGTGGCGCCGAACAGTTTCGGCCGCGTTTTCGATTCGCAGGGCGTCTTTCGCCCAGCCGGCGTCCACGAGCACCCACGCCGGGCCCGACCGGACGAAGTAGACGTTGGTGCGGGTGTGTCCGGGCAGCCCCAGCCAGAACACGTTCGACGCGATCTCGCGTACTCCTGCGGCGTCGCTGACGTTCTTTCCTCTGGCCATCACCATCACCTGGCTCGATGTCGTTCCCGCGGCCGAGCGCGGGCCGGATGCCCTCGCCGGTGGTTCCGCCGCGGCCCACTGTCGATGACGCCCTCACTCCGCGTCGGCCGGTCCGGGCTCGGCGACCCGGAACACCGGATAGCGCTCGGCCACCGCTGCGATCTCGTCCGGTGGCGCTTGGACGCTGATGCCGAAGTAGTGGCGAGCCTCGGCCGCCCGTCCCCACGAACGGCCGGTTCGGCCGGCCCTGCCGAGGTATGCCCGAATCACCGGTGGCCGCTCTCCGAGTGCGACCTCCTGCAGCGTCACCGCGCGTCGCTCCCGGCGGCCGAGCACCGCCCGGCCGCCGGCCGCGCGGACGTTGCGGACCCAGTCCGACTCACCCGCCAGCGACACCAGAAAGCGCTGCTCATCGAGGACGACCTGGACCACCGTCGTCCGGCGGATGATGGAACTCCGGCGCCCCGGCACTTCGAGGGTCGCCACATAGGCCGGACTGAGTCCGTGCCTGGTCAGCCACCACCCCAGCGGTTGCAGCCGCTGATACAGCCAGGGCGTCCCGCGGTATCGAGTGCGTGCGGTGTAGTCGACCGGCCCGATGATTCCCTCGACGATCCGGTACCGGCGAAAGCTGGGCATCGCGCGACCTCCCCGCGTAGGCGTGACGGTTCGAGCGTCGAGGGGCAAGCACCTCGGCAACGAGAGTCGAAGGTCCCCCTGTGGCCGCCTTTCGGCATGAGCGGGTGGCGATGCGACCCCACATCGACGCGGCGCCGACGGACCCGGCCACCAGCACGGATGCTCCGCGACGTCGAAGCCTGGCCTGTGGTGGCGGAACATGCACCTTGAGTAGTTTCACGCTGCCGAGAGCGTTGATCGGGACCTATCGTTGATCTTCATGGAACGACAGCGGGCGGGTGGGGGATGCCTGATCGCGGGGATCATCGGTTTGGTCGCGTTGATCCCCACGATCTTCGTCGTCTCCGCGATCTCGGTCATGGCCTCCGATGGGTGTTTCACCCCGTATGACAGGCCGATTTGCGATCCGGCGCGTCAGGCGCTGGTCGGCTATGTCCCGTTCGGTGCTGTGGTGGCCGGGCTCCTGCTGGCAGTGGTCGGCGGCGGGTGGGCGATGCGCCGGCACTCGACACCGATGTGGTGGGTCTCGGCCGCTTATGCGCTGGTCGGGATGGCTGTGTTCACGGCATGTGGCCTCGCCACCGCAAAGCCGTCTCAGCACGATCGTGAACGGGCCGACGCCTACCGAGCAGCGCAAGCCGAGCAACGTGCCGCCGAAGATATCCGGGAGATGAAGGCACTACCCAATCTGGAAGACATGGTCGCGCGCTACGGAAAGCTGCGGGAACAGCTAGAGCGCGACGTGACAGCCGCGGTGCCGGGCATCCGTTGGCCACGCCTCTACGAGGGTGACGGCGCATCGTGCTACTTGCCCGGGTTGGATCCCCGCAGGATGTCCAGCGACCGCCGTGCGACCGCCACCATGTCACCTGGCGCTTCCGGCACTATGTTCACTGCGGATCAGGTCAAGGCGCTCGATGCCGCGATCCGGCCTGTGGCCGCCGCCGCGGGGCTCACCGGCCCTGCGCTGGAATTGCCGTATGGAGCTGACCGTGTGGGGAGCGCGCTCTATGCGCGTATCGAGCTGGTGGGGCCGCATCGGGAGCGGCTGTTGCTGATCGTCGCGCACTTGACGGACATCACGGTTGAGTTCAGCACCCCGTGTTTCCTTCCCTCGGCCCAACACTGACTAATCCCCCCCCCCGGCAATCAGGTACACCACGAAAGCTCGCTTTCGGCAGTACCGAATACGTTGCGCCACAAGGACTCTCGTCCGTTGCCCGCGCTCTTCGCGGCATAAGCGGCTGTTGGTCATGGGTAGGTAAGGGCGCCGCCGCCGGACATCCCCCGACGTAGCATCGATGGCTTCCGGCCCTCGGTTCCGGTGACCTAAGGCCAATGCGTCCCCTGTATGACGCGCGCAGGATCGTGTCAGACAACGTGGAACGATCGCTGGAGGAGGTCACGGCTATGCCGTCTGACGAGAGTGTCGCCCAGATGTACAGACTCATCCATCGGAGCCTGGTCAGCCCCGATGCGAAGACTCGCGTGGACGGCATCGATATGGCGTATGACGATTCATCCGGAATGGGCTGGTACGGCGGAGATGGCGTGCGGGAGCAAATCACGGACATGATCTCGCACGATCCCTCCCCTTGGGTGCGACGTGAGGCCATTTTGTGCGTCGGGAATGAGCGGACAACACCCGGCTCCGTCCTGTTGGGGGCGGCGCGAGACGACCCCGATCGCGCCGTACGTCACAGTGCCCTGCTGGCATACCTGCGCACTGGCCAGGGGCGGGACGCTTCTGGGGAGCCGAACATCCGGCCCGATGTGCAGGCCCTACTGCGGAAGGAGGCGGGTCCGCCCCACCGCCGGCTGTTCGAGCGGCTGTCCCAGCGAAATGCGGACCTTGTCGCCCGGTGTGTGTCCGCGGGCATGACGGAGTACCTCTCATTGCTCAAGAAGCTTCTCAGCAGGGTTGTGCACTGGGATTGGGGCGGTCTGCGACTCGCGATCGTCGATTTCTACAACGAGCATCCGCAGGACTGGGTGCGGGAGGCCCTCGACGGAATCGTTGAGAACTGGGACCACCTGGACGGCCGGGATCGCCGGTGGACGAAACGGTTCTTGAAGCGGCTCGCCAAGGCCGAAAGCGAGTACGCGAACTACTCGTCGGCTGCGAGGGCCTGCCTCAAGAAACTCGAGTCGCGGTAGCCTCACTCACTGGCCGCTTTGGAAAATGACAGGAGAGTCGGACTCGTCGACATACAGTAGTTCGCCACCTGGCCAACGCTCGCTCATCGGCATGACAGGACACGACTCGCGGCATGTGAGGATGTCGCAGGGAGGTCCGGTGCTGAGCGCAGCATCTGCCGGCGAAAAATCAACCAGTGGCGTGGGCGGACGTTGTCGATGTCAGGGCGTGGCAGCGCGACGATCCGGATAGGTGACCAGCAAAGGGTTACGCTCGGCAAGCTTGGCGAGAATGTCTGCTGTGGTCGATGCCAGCATCGTTTCTTTCTCGTCAGCGGTAACGCCGACAACCTGCAAGAAGATGAGGTCGCCATTCGGGGTGCCGATCTGGCCGAGTTGAGGGTCCATCGTGAGCGCGTACACCGTCAACTCGGTTGCCGGCGCGTCCGGCAGGTGAGGGTGGCCCGTGATGGGTTGGCGAAGATCGATCCGATGCCCTGGCTTGAGTAGCACCTGGTTGTTGTTCACATATTTCGCCAGTTCCTGCAGCATGGCGAACGGCCAGCCAGGCGCCTGGTCGTCGTCGGGCTTCCGTGGCACGCGCAGCGTCAGCTCGAAACCCCAGCCTGACCACTCGGGGTCGTCTTCAGATTGGGGCTGGTATAGCTCGCTCAAACCGTAGGTGACGTAATGCCAGTGCCCCTCGGCCGGATACGCCGAGCAGCCTTGCAGCGCTCCACCGACGAAACCACGCGGCGGGTGGTAGCCGACGTGGTGAGGCTCGATACCGGGATACAAAGCTGCCAGCACGGCATCGATCGCGTCCCATCCGGGCGCTTCGTCAACATCTGTCACGACATCATCCTCTCTAACGCCGAACTCCCCAGGCTTTGGCGCTGACGTCGGCATGGGCGCGACTCAGTCAGACGAAAGACTGTTCACCGAAGTTGATCCCGTTGCGCTGGGCCATGGTGAGGACTTGGCGAGACACGTGGTGCGGCGGCGTGCGCAGATACTGCCGGTAGCCGTGGGCTCGCAGGCGGATGTCGAAGTTCTGGCCCTGGATGTGGTGCCACGCCGGGTATGCGTGGTCGTCAGGTGAGGCTAGCCGGTGCACGTCGTCGATCCCCAGGGGTTCGTGTAGCGGGCCGAGATGACCGGTGATGTCCCATGCTTGCTCGAACACGAGTGTTGCCGGTGCGATCCAGAAGGTGAAGTGCTTCTCCGGCGGTACCGGGTCGACCCAGCGCACGATGTAGTCCAAGTCAAGCAAGAGCCGAGTCGGCGGGACCGTGTCGTCGTCGTACTTGGTGACGCCGAGGGCGCGGATTCTGCAGTCGTGCCAGCCCATGAACTGGAAGTCCGCATCGGTCCAGGTGGCTTTGGACAACCCGGAAGGCGGGTGCGCTGCAGCGGTCATCGGCACAGTATCGTCGAGACACTCATGCCCCGCACCGCAATTGCGGCGTCCGCTCATCGGCATTTCCGGATGTTCGATCGACGTCGCCATGATCGGTCCGCAAGGTAGATCTGGAACTTGTTCTCTTGGTGGATTACCTGCTGTTGTGGGTCCACCGGCCGGCAACAGCAGGTAATCCCGCAACAGGTGGCAGAACAACGGTCAACCTCAAGGCAACGGTCGCGTGGCCGCGGTTGGTCGACGAGCATGTGGCGATCACTGACCGTGCAACTGGCCGCGAGCGGGAATCGAACTGGCCGTCCATGGGTGGTCGTCCACGGGGAAATTCCGACTGGCCGCTGACAGGGGCGGCAAGGATCGGTTGTCACGGAGAAACGTGGTTGCATCTCGTGAACCAAACCAGCTTGCCGGTCGTGGTTGCCCCGTGCACCGCGGCGGCGCTCGAGCGGGCGCTGGGTGTGCTCGCCGACGAGGTCTACGGCTTCGCCTACGGCAGAGGGGTCCGCTCTGGTGGGGTTGTGGGGACTGTTGGGTGTGGTCCTGGCGTGTGTGGTCGGGGCAGGATGTCTGGTTTCTGGGTCGCTACGTGCGAGCCTTGGACGACCTTGCCGCCGACCTGTGCGAGCGGTGATGGCCTACGCCGGCTTGCGCCCGCCGAGGAGGTTGTGCTCGACCTCGCCATCCAGGACGCCGAACGCCGCCACCACGATGAACCCGAACTCACCGCAAACTGGAGACCGGGCTGTCACCTGCGCGGTTCGCGACTACGACTGGTTCGCTCTGCAGGACGTGCTGTTCCAGGACAGAGACTGTGACGGCGGACGCTCTGGAAGACCTGCTGGATAACCCGTCCGACCCCAAAGTGGGGACAGAGCAGGGAGATGACCATGGGGCGATCGCAGGTCAGCGCGCTGACCTGCGAAAACTGTGGGGCGCGTGGGACTCGAACCCACAACCTACAGATTAAAAGTTTGCGGCTACCCGGTGTCGCCGAGTGTCACTTGATGTCAGTTTGCACCGCTGGTGCAGGTCGACGCGAGAGACGTTCACTTTCGAGTGTCGTCTAGTGCGTGCTGGTGCCGGGCGATGTTTCGGCACAGGAGCACCCAGGGAGCACGCTGCGGCGGGTACGTGGCTGGCCGGGTGCGAGGACTGCCAGCGCGGTCGAGGCGCTAACAGGGGCCGCGAATACGTGGGAGTCCCCATCGACCGCTTCTTTAACTCCAGGTTGCGAGGCGAGGGCGTCTTGGCAGTTTTGCGTAGCCAATTGCTGATCTTCGAGCGTTTACGCCAGCGCGTAGTCACAAAATACTGCTGGGCGGGCACCAACTGCCTTGATGCCAGCGTCGGCAGACGATCATGGCCCTCTAGCGGCGAGGATGACCGTCACGGTCCTGGTGCCATTGTCCGCTGAGCCAGCCGCAGGGCCCAGTCCATGAATTCGACAGAAACTCCGTCGACCCTAGGGCTGATGCTCACTTTAGCGTTCGCCCACTCGTCGGACGTGTTGTAAACGGCGAGGACCGCACCTACTTCCTCGGTGTTGGAATCAATGAACTCCAACACACGTTCACCGCTTACATCGTCAAAGTCGATGACCTGCACCCGGCGTCCGTTAAATTCCTCATATCGCACGAGAACACCCTACTTGGCCAGGTACTCGATGTCGGAGACGACGAACTCGCCATAGCCGAACTCTTCGCCCAGCCTGATGTAACGCTCATATTGGGCAGTGGACAGTACGCACCCTCGTTGATTGATGATGCGGAGCAGAAGACGAAATGCGAGGTCTGGTGAGCATTGCCGTACACATCGGATCAGCGCGGCACGGACGTCATCCGCGGGCAAAACCTCGATCACTTCCGCTTCTACGGCGGATGCGAGCTGGTGCCCTGGACCAGGAACCTCAACTTCCAGAGCATCATGTTCGACGAGCCGCCGGCCACAGCGCTCGGCGATGAGTTCCATCCAGCGAGTCCCGGTCGGAACTCCGATGGCAGGGTCGCCGAGTTTGAACCCGTAGCAGCTCGCGTTCCACAGATTCTCGATCTCAGCCGAGCTGAGTCCATCGCGCAGGAGTATCACGTCGTTGCGCAACGCGACCACCCCTGACCGGTCGCCGCCTGGGTGCATGCCGACCTCGACCACGTCCATCGGCCCGCCAACGTGGCTCCAATCCTGATGGAACTGCGACGCTAGCCCTGTGATGCCGAAATCGAAGTCGGTGAACGTCACGGGTTGGCGTTCTCGAACGAGTTCGCCTACCTCCGACATGACTGTTTCCGCGTAGTCGAGTTCCTGGCCAAGCAGAGCTAGGCGGTCGTACTGCTCACCCGACACCTCATACCAACTGCTGCGAAGAATCTTGAGTAGGAAGCGGAATGCCAGATCCGGCGAGCAGGCCGTCGCGCACCGCAGCAGGGCAGTTTCGGTCTCGTCGCCGGGCACTGCCTCGGTGATTTCCTTCGCGACACGCGTCGTAAGTTCTTCTGTCGGCGCTGGGAACTCGATGTGTGGAGCGTTGTGATCAGCAAGCCACTGGTCACAACGCTCCACGACATCGTGCATCCACTGCGTCCAGGACGTGTCGTCCTTGGTCACGATCGGGAGGAAGGTCGCAGGCACGGTGCTCATCCACAAAGACTCGATTTCGGCTGAGCTGAGGCCGTCGCGAAGGAGCATCGCGTCGGTGCGCACGGCGAGTACCACCGCCGGGTCGTCTGGCATCGCCGAGGCCACCACGTTCAGCGGATCGCCGTGGCGCTGCCAGGTGGCCGGGATGCTGGCCACCAGACCTGTGATCCCGAGATCGGACTTCATGTACAGCTACTCATCTCTCCTGGACGGGAAACCCAGTCAACACGAAGTATCCTCGCGCGTGTCCCGGTTGCCGTTTCAACCTGACGACGAACCGGTTGGTGGCGTCCGCGATGGAGCCGTCGGCCTTCGCGATCCATCCGATCGAGTTGTTCACCCCGGAAGGAAATCGAGCGCATCCAGCGGCATTGTGCTCAGGTGGAAGCACGACTAGCAACTCAGAGAATCTGAACTCTGCCTCGATGGACAGAGACCTGTTCGCGAATTTTCCTATCGCGAACAGGTCTCCGGCAAAGTTGGCGACCTCCATCAGCTACTCGGTGAGGTACTTCACGTCTGAAACAACAAACTCGCCGTAACCGAATTCCTCACCTAAACGCGCATACCGCTCGTACAGTGTTGTGCTGAAGCGGTGCCTGCGCTCACCGATCACGCGAAGCAAGAACCGGAAGGCGAGATCTGGCGAACATTCACTTACGCATTTGACCAGCACTGCACATAAGTCGTGCTCGGACAACGCTTCTGTCACTTCCGCCGTAACAGTCGAGGCGAGTTGACGGCCAGGACCGGGGATTCTGGAGGTCGGCGCGCTGTGGCTCGCCAACCGTCGATCGCAGCGCTCGATGATGCGTTCCATCCACTGAGCACCTGTCGTGATCCCAAAAGTGCGCGAACCGAAGAAGTTTCCACTGTATGCCGAGGCCAGCCACAGCCTCTCGATCTCGTCTGACTCCAGTCCGTCCAACAGAAGCATTGCGTCGTTGCGCAGGGCGATAACTTCGGCGTGGTCATCATCGTCGCGCATGGTGGTCTCGACTACGTCCATGGGTCCGCCGACGTGTCCCCAGTCTTCGTGAAATTGGGAGGCCAGTCCGGTGATGCCGTAGTCGAAATCAGTGAACTCCAGCGGCCGATAGTCGGACACAAGATGTAACAGCGAAGCAACTATCGATTCATCGTAGTCAAATCCTCTGCCCAGCTCCACGTAGCGTTCATACTGCACACTGGGCAGATCACTGAAATACGCATTGATCATCCTGAGCAGAAAGCGAAAAGCTAAGTCCGACGAACACTTCCGAACGCACAGGGTCAGCAAGGATTGCTCTTCCTTGCACAATCCAGACTCAGAGATCTCCTTGATCACGCTGGCCTTGAGCCGATCACTCGAACCCGGAAGTACGCCCGCTCGGGTGCTGCGGCCAGCGAGTTGCCGGTCGCAGCGCTCGACGATCAGGTTCATCCATCGCGTGCCAGACCAAGCTTCCCCGGTTTCATCGGGACAGGAGTCCACGCGAGCCGCGCCGACCCACAGCGCCTCGATCTCGGCGGCCGACAGTTTCTCGCGCAGCAGTACTGCATCCTGCCTCAGCACAACGAGTGCAGCAAGGTCGTCAGGCATGCATGAATCAAGCACATCCAACGGACTGCCATGGTCATGGCGATCGGGTGGAAACGCAACCAGTAGCCCGGTGATCCCGAACCCGGCGTCGATGGATGGCACAGTTCACTCCTTGACTGGAAATCCGGTTAGCACGAAGTATCCCGATTTATGTTCTTTGGGCGACACGCGCTTAAGGACGATGACGTACTGCGTGCCAGCAGCGACGGGTGGACCTTCAGCCTTGGCGACCCACCCTAGCGAAGTCGTCCCGAACTCACCTTTGAGCTCCAGGTTGCGCGCGCTCATCGGGTTCTTTCCGGTCTTGTTCTTCCAGTTGTTGATCGTTGTTGCATGCTTGAGCAGAGCGTCCGCTACGACTTCTTCCGCGAGCTCCTGACTAAGGAATACACCGTTTGTATCACCCTTGTTCTCTGCTTTCTTCTTGCGAGCCAGCGCAATCGCCGTCGGCTCGTCAACATTGACGTGCTCGTCGAGGATATGCGCTTCTCGGAACTGGGCCGCGTCTGCGGTCAACCGTCCGCAGTTGTGTACCAGGACCGGGGTTCCTGCGGCGACCACGTAGAACGTGTGCACCGTGTCGACGCTCAGATTGTACGTGCGCATCGTACCCGAGTAGGCGCGTGTGGCTCGGACCTCGGTACTGGCGTCCGGCGTGGCGAGCTGATCACCCGCACGCAGGTCAGCGGCGTCAAGCCAGCCGTGTTTGGCCGGGTTCCAGAACCAGTGGTGCGCGGTTGTGGTGATGGTTGACGCGCCGACTGCGAGATCGACGAAGTCCCGGTCACTGTCAGTGACGTTCGTTGCCAGGACCTTGTGTTTCTCTGCGACTCCGCTATCCGGGACGGTGTTGGCCACCTCGTCGCCGACCGCCACCTGGGCGATCGGTTTGGTGGTGCCGTCGGCCATGAGAACTTGAGTGTTCGCGGCGAAGCTATTCGAGCACCCGGGGTCGAAGGGGCCTGGCTTGATCGGTGCGGTGGGTTCGAGTCCTGGATGGACCGGCTCCACCTTGAGCGTTCCGCCTTCGAACTTGGCGACGTCGCCCTCGAGACGGATCGTCCCGCCTTCGATACGGCCTGTCATCCCTTCCAGCCTGGCGAGATCACCTTCGGCCTTGATCGCGCCGATCTCCAGGCGATACGGCACGCCATCGATCTTCACGATCCCGTTCGTGATCTTGGGAAGCCCGTTCTCAATCTTGAGTGTGAGGCCCAAGACCTCGGCCACCTTGCTGGCGAAGTTCGCCAAGGGGACAGCGAAATGATCGATCTTGATCACGTTGCCCAGGAACCTGGCGACCGCTCGCCCCACAGCGCTGCCGACCGCGTCCAGCACCTTGATCAGGGCGCCAGCGGGGTTCGGGATGGCGAAAGAGGTGAGATCGAACAAGGACAGTCCGAGCGCCTTGCCGGGATTTCGGTCCCACTCGCTGAGGTGAAACAGCTCGAGCGGGTGATCAAGGAGCTGCTTGAAGCCATCGGCGATCCGGCCACACGCGGCAAAGCCGCTGGTGACAATCGGGCCTGACAGGCCGCAGTGACCGAGCTCCAGCAGGCCCTTGCCGAAGTTGACCGCGCCTTCCTTGAATCCGTCGATCGCTTGTGACACGAAGTAGTCGATCTTGGCGTTGGCTTCGCGGAGCTTGACGCATGCCTGCTCGTCATTACCGAGAGTGCAGCTGAGCAGGACGGCGTAGTAGTCCTTGATCGCGTCTTTCGCCTTACCTGCCAGTTCGTCGATCTTCGACTTGACCTCGCCGCAGGCCGTGGGGTTGCTGTACTTCAGGCATTTGATGACGTTGGTCGCGCCGAGCAGGAAGTTGGCTTCCAGTTCGCGCTGGTGCCGTTCGGCCTCTTCACGTTTCAGCCTGGCTTCTTCCTCGGCTTGTTTCTTGAGGTCGTAGAACTGGGTGAGTGACGCTTGGACGTTGGTGGCGAACTGGTGAATGTTGCCGGTCGTCTCGACTGCCCAGGCGTAGAGCGCCTCGGTTTCACCGGCGGCCTTGCCGGCTACCGCGGCGGCCGACGAAGCGATCGCTGCCGCGTTGCCGGCCTGCACGGCCTCGGAGCGAGCCATCGAAGAAGCTTGCGAAGCATCGTTGGATGCCCGGTGTGCGTTCTGTGCGGACTGCGCCGCGGCGTTGGCCGCGTTGTTCGCGGCCTCGGCGGATTGCGCTGCCGCCGCCGCGGACTCCGCCGCGCGCTCCACTGCCTCGAATGCGGGTTTGACCTCGTCGATGGCCGCTTCAGCCGCAGCACGGGCGCGCTGAGCGGCCTCGTCGGCCTCTCCCGCCTTGGCCTGTGCGGCCGCGGCCTGCTCCGCACCGATCTCCAGAGCATCAGCCGCTGATTCCAAGGCGAACCGTGCGTCGGCGTTGATCTCCGAACTCGGCGTGCCGAGGTCGACCACTGTATGCGCCGGATCGATGATCTGCGCGGACGAGGCTCTCGCCGCGTACGCGGCCCGGCCCGCGACGGCGGACTGATAGGTGGCTTGAGCCGCTTCGTCCACTGCGGCATAAGCCTCGCTCTGGGTGTTCTCCGCAGCGGACTTCGCCGCGTTGACGGCAACAACCGCTTCGACGGTGAGCCGGTTGGCCTCGTCAGCGGCCCTGCGCGCGGTCACGGCTTCCTGGTCGGCCTGGGCCGCGGCCTGCTTGGCTCGCTGGGCTTCCGCCCGCGCGGCGTCGGCTTCCGCTTTCGCCCGATTGGCGAACGCACGGGCACGCTCGGCATATCCAGCCGAAGCGTTGGCGTCCGCGCGAGCTCGCGCGGCCATCTCACCCATCGCCCTGGTGGCCTCGTCCGCGTCCTTGCCTGCCGCGATTGCCTCGTCCCGGGCGCGCTTGAGGCCTTGTTCGACCTGATCGGCGTAGCTCTGCTTGATACCGCACGAGTGCACGGCGAACCACAGATCCGACGAAGCCTGCTGCGTTCGTTTGAACGCGGCGTCCTCGCCGACCTTCGCCTTGACCGCGACATTGTGCGCAAGGACCGCCTTGTTACTCCGATCGATCGCGTTCGCCGCCATCGCCTGGGCGTTGACGCGTGCCGTGCGCGCGCTGGCCGCGTGCGCACGGGCCTTTCGGGCGGCGTCTTCAGCGGCCAACTGCTGGGCTTTGGCTCGTTCCGCGGCCTTGACCGCGATCTGCTCTTGCACCTTCGCGGCGGCGGCCAGGTCAGCTGCGGCCTGTGCCTGCCGTTCCGCTTCCTCGCGCCATTTCCGCGCGTTGTCGGCGTGCTCCTGCGCGTTCGCGTCGGCGTCGAGTGCTCGGCTGTCGGCCAGTGTCGCCTCGGCGGCATGCTGTGCGGTTTCTGTTGCCTTCGCGGCGGCCTTGGTAGCGGCGCCTACCGCGATGGTGACCTTGGCCCAGTCAAGACCGTTCGTCATGCCTGCTTGTTCGAGTTTGGTGGCCGCGTTCTGAGCCTGCGCGCTGGTGCTGCCGGTCAGTTCCGCTGTCTCAGCCGCCTGCCTGGCGTGCTGGGCGGCTTCGGCTCGGAAAGCGTCGATCTCAGGATTACGGCCTCGCTGTCCATTTGCACGAAGAGGCTTGTCCTCCTGGAAAATGCGATCGGCGTTGCGCGCGGCCGCAGTACCCAGCTGCATGAACCGGACGCCGTCTTCCAGGAACTTGAGCGCCTCCATGTTGGCGCGGATGATCTCGGCACGAGCCGTCGCCGCGTCCGCGGAGCGCTTGGCCAGGTCGATGAGCGCAGCGATGGCCTTGTTCCGGTCATCGAGTGCCTTTTCGATCTGGGCTTGGTACTCGTGGTCGCGTTTGTTGGCCTCGGCGTAGCCGGTCTTGTAGAACTCGGCGATCTGGTCGTAGTCACCGATGGCGAGGATGGCTTCGCCTTCGACCTTCACCTGCGGCCCACCGTGGGCCACCATGTCGCGGACTCGGCCGATGATCCGGTCTTGCTCGGCCTTGGTGTCCACTACGGCCTGCGCGTCCTGCTTCTCGGCGATTTCCTTGCCATAGGCCACGAAGTCGCCGATCCGGACATCGTCACCGCTGTCCCAGGCCGCTTTCGCGCCTGCTCGGACATTGGGACCACCGGTCTCGGCCCAGAGCTTCACCTTCTCGCGGTTCTCGAGGATCACGAGCTTCTTGCGGTCGGCCGCCCGCTTCTTGGCCGCGGGTTCGCCGTAGTCGAGGAACTCGAGGATCTTGGCCGGATCATTGGTGTCCAAAGCCGCTTGAGCGGCCTCTCGCACCTCGATGTCAGCCGCGCCCTTGGCGATGTCCTCCACGAGCTGCCTGTTGAATGCGTCCTCGTCGTCATCGGTGACGGCAGCGGGCACAATGGTGCTGGCCGAAGCAGCCGGCGCGGCGAAGGCGGCCACCTGAACAGTGCCGCCGAGCAAGGCGCTGATCACCATCAGGACAACTGCCATGGTGAACTTTCGCCGCCACCAAGCGGCACTCAGGACCTCGGGTCTCGCGTTCACTGGTTCCCCCCGTTGCGAATGGTGGCCGCGTCCGCGCTCGCGCGGGCTTGGTCCGCGATACCGGTCCACTTCGCGGCCTGCGCGATGGCCCACTCGGCTTCGTCGGCCCACGACTTCTGGTTGGCGCCTGCGCGGGCGAGCACGCTCGCCCAGTCTTGGTCGGTGGTCGCGGTGCGGGCGTAGTCGGCGACCGTCGCCCAGGAAGCAGCCTGGGCCAGTGCCTTGTCCCGCTCCGCACCCCAGTTGACCGATGACACGTCGGCCTGGTCCGAGATCGAACGCCACGCGGCGATCGCGTCGGCACGCGCCTTGTCGGCGAGGGCGCCGGACGATTCACGTTCAGCCCGCTCAGCAGCCAACGCGGCTTCCTGCAGCCGACGCACGGTGTTGTGCCAGATCACGTCCCGGTCAGCGGTGAACATCCGAAACGCTTCATCGTCCAGCTTCGCCGCGCTCGGCCAGTAGTAGGTGAAGAAGTCCGCGATATCGGCGTCGTCACCGGTGCGCAGAGCACGGCTCGCCGCTGCCCGGACCTGCGGGCCGGGATCATCGACCGACAACCGGGTCACATAGTCTCGGTCCGCCTGAGCCTGTTTGGCGACATGCTCCTGGTACTTGTTGTCGTTGAGTCGATCCGCTTCCTGAGCCTTGGCAAAACCGGTGCGGACGTATTCGTCTCTCTCGGCGTCCGTGCCGCGCAGTGCGCGTTCGGCGGTGACGCGCACGTTGCTGCCGGGCAGCGACGTGGTGATGGTGCGCTGGATGATGTCGGTATTGCGCCGTGCGTTGTCGATCGCACGTGCCCTGGCCTTGTCCAGGCCGGTGGCCAGGAATTCGGCGATCGCCTCGTCGCCCCTGCTGCTCAGCAGCGCGGTCCACGCGGAGGTCTGGACCTCCGGCCGTGGGTCCCGCTTGGCGATCCGCTTCACCCGCGCACGATCCGCCGCCGCCTGCTGAGCAGGGTCGACCGCGGCGATCACAGTGTCCGCGATTGCCGCGGTGGATGCGATCGCCCCTGTCGTTCCGATGATTATCGCGGTGACCATGACCGCGCGCATGAGCGTATGACGCCTCACGCTGTCCCCCCTGCAAATGTGAAATTAGAATTTGCCCGATCTTTTTCTAGCACGCGCCGGACCGGCCGAAGGTCGGGGGTTCGGTGATGTGGATCACCAAAGTTGCGTGTAACGCGAACCGCGTGCGAAAGTCCGATCGGCATTCGGCTACGGGGAGCCGGACTACTCTTTTCGAGTGATGCCGCACAGTTAATTGAATGAGGGGGGAAGTTTCTGATGTTCACCAGAACATCGTTTGTCACCTATGGCGTGCGGGGGATCGCCGCGCTCGCCGTCGCGACGTCGGTCGCGGCCGGGGTGACCGCCGCGCCCGCGCTTGCCGCACCTGCGGTGGCGTCCGCGCTGGCCACGGTGCCTGAGTCGTCGGAAGAGGCGAAGATCGCCGCCGCTCGCGTGCTGGGCATCCAAGCCCGCGAAGATCTGCTGGTGCTCAGCGACAAGAACTTCGTCATCGCCCTGTGGCAGAAGGCCAAAGAAGGCACTGAGATCAAGGCCGCCGCATTGCGCGCCTTCACTGACAATGTCGATGAACTGGCATGTAAGAAGTACATTGAGACCGGCATCTACGAGGCTGACCGGCTCGACCAGATCGCCAAAGCTGTCAAAGCGCAGCGTGACACAGAGCGTCGCTCCGCCGCGCAGGAACTTGGCATTGTCGCCACCGATGAAATGCTCGATGCGACCAGTGAGAATTTCATTTTCCGCCTGTGGGAACGTGCCGAGGCGGGCAGCGACGTGAAGAAGGCCGCGGCCGTCGTCCTCAAGCAGGGGACCACTGAGGAGCAGCGTCAGGCCTTCATCGTCAAGGGCATCCACGACGCGGCCGCCATTGATCGCCAGCGCAAGATCGACGAGGCCGACCGGCTCGAGAGGGAAGCCGCCGAGCGCAAGGCGAACCAGGAAGCCAAGGCTGCGGCGTTCTCCGCGGCGTTGGGCGTCGTCGCCTCCGAGGCCGACAAGAACCTGCCCGACCACGAGTTCATCTACGAGATCATCCGCCGCACCACCGGCGCCCAGGTCAAGGCTGCCGCGCAAGCTGCCTATGACAACCGGGACCCGGCCGCGTGGAAGGCGTTCATCTACACCGGCGTGCACGCCGCGCACAAGGCCGACCTCGACGAGCGTGACCGGCTCGCCGCCATCGAAGCCGAGCGTCAGGTACGCGTGATCCTCGACGCGGCCGAGCGTGATGGCTTCCAGCCCAATCTCGTCGCCGCTGCACGCGCCGCCCTGGCCGGAACCGTCGCGGACCGCAACAACTTCCTCAATACGGGACGGCACACCGCTGCCAAGGCGGATCTGATCAAGCCGAAGAACAACCGTGTCATCGAGCTGCAGGGCACCCAGTCCGGGCGTTGCCTGCAGGTCTCCGGTCTTTGGGACCAGCCGGACGAAGGCGCCAACGCCGACGGTGCCACCACCGAACTGTGGGACTGCCAGCGCGGACCTAAGCAGGTCTGGGAGCTACTGGCCAAGGACAACGGCCAGTACACGCTGCAGAACCTCGCCTCCAAGCACTGCCTCGACCTCGACGGGGACCACGTCGTCCAGCACGCCTGCGACGACGCGAAGGCCACCCAGCGCTGGGAGTTCTTGGAAGACGTGAACGGCACGTTCGGGCTGCGCAATGTCGCCACCGGCAAGTTCGCCACCGCGCTGGACTCCGGAACAGGCAACGCGACCCTCGTCGTGCAGTACACCAACACCAACTCGATCGACCAGAAATGGCGCATCATCGACCCGACCCACGTCTCGTGGACCGTCGCGATGACCCCGGGCACCATTGAGCTCAAAAGCGTCGACTCCGGCCGATGCCTGCAGGTCGCCGGCCGCACAGACCGACCCAACGACGGTGCCAACGCAGACTCGGCGCGCACCGAGATCTGGGACTGCACCCAGGGGACCAAACAGGTGTGGGAACTGATCTCGCTGGGCGAAAAGAAGTACGGGCTCAAGAACAAGAACTCCGGCAAATGCCTGGACATGCTCAACAGCGATCCTGCCAACGGTGCGCCGCTGATCCAGTACAGCTGCCACTTCGCCGGCTCACAGCAGTGGGTGTTCACCCAAGGCGACAACGGCAGCCTCGGCCTGGCTAGCGCCTACACCGGCAAATTCGCCGATGTCGAGAACGCCTACACCGCCAACGGCTCGGCCGTCATCCAGCACGACGGCACCGGAGAACTCAACCAGCGGTGGACGGTGCACCAGCTCACCACCACGTAGCCGGTCAGTCTGCGCGAGGCGCGGGTGCAACGCAGGCCCTGGTGGCGTACACGGACCTGCAGTTGGCTTACAAGCCCGCTGGCACGATCTCGACACTTCGGGGTCTTGCCAGCGGGACTTTTTCTGTACAAAGAAGACAAGTGCGGACGCTGGCCGCATATACATCGAAGACGTACTACTCCGGCCACCTGGTTGCTGGGCTTGGAGCTATGCCGACTTAACGTCGTGGCCGACACGTTGCCGGCCCTGGACCCCTCAACGAGATGGTGACTGGTTTCCGCACGGGGACCCGGTTTGTCATCCGTCGAGCGGCCTGAGGGTTTCCAGCTTCTGGCTCAGTTGGTTCTCAGCCCGCGCGGAGTCCGATCCGACTCTTCGCAATGTTACGTATCTTCTTGGTGCTGCCGGACTCGGCGAGCAGGTCGAGTACCGGCGCCGACGTTGCCTCTTCGGCAAGGAGGCGCTGCATCCAGTCCGTGACCTCCGCCAACTCCGCCGCCGTCGGCACTTGGCCCTCTGCAACGGACAGATAGAGCGACCAGTCGCGAACACGTTGGCGGATGAACGCGCGGTGGCCTTCCGCTTTGAGGCGATCCAGTTCCGGCAGAAGCTCAGCGGCCCAATGCTCGAAGGAGGCCGGATCGCTCGTCTGCGTCGCGATCTCGTCCACGAGCGCCACGACCGCGGTCTTGGACGTGAGCTCTTGAGGGTCACGCAGGATGGTGGCCACGATCGAGAGGTCACCGTTGCGGTTGGGCGAGGCGACTGCCACCGCAACTATGCGCTGATAGGCGGCAGATCGCACGTGCCCGTCCGCGACAGCCTCATCGACGTCCACGTCGACAATCCCGGCGTCTGCGAGCAACGTGGCCAGATCCCTGCGCAGCGTCATTCCGCCTCACCTGCTAGGCAGGGCAGGCACTCCTGTGTCAGCACCGGCTTGTCCTCAGTACCCGGCCTTCGACTCGAAGTCCCTGAGCCAGTGCCGGAAGTCGTCGTCGCCGTGGAGGAATACGCTGGGCTCGGTTTCGATGTCAGCACCGCTGAGCCAATCAAGTGCGTCCCACACGACCTCGTCCTCGACATCGCCGGCTTCTTCGGTGATCCACGGTGTCGCCCAATCCGAAGCCTCGCGCGGGCTGACCTCACCGGAGATCAGACCCCGCAGGATTTCCCGGACCTCGTCCCTGGTCGGTTCCTGATTGCCGTGAGTCGTCATGCGTCGATCCTGTTTCCGTCGGCGTCGAAGGTGTGGTGCACCTGGGGAACTGGGAGTCCATCAGCGCCAGCAGCTCTTTGGCCAGCTTTCTGGCGGAGCTACCGTCGGACCGGTCAGCGGCGACGTCACGCAGGAGTCCCGCTGCGTCGCGGATGCGGCGCTCGGCCGCTTCTAGCAGGTCGACAGGTCGCCCATCGGCGCCCTGGTAGCTGGTGTAGCCGGGCTCGGGCACGAAACAGCCCCGCCAGTCCAACAACGCACCCAACGCCTCGATACGAGGTTTGCCCGGCGTGTCCCGGATAACCTTGAGAAGGATGGTCATCGCAGGGACCACGGCTGGGTACAGCGCGCCAGCATGGTCATTGCCCACTGCGGCGACCAATCGGCCGACGGCCAAAGCAGCGTTGTCAGCCGAAGCCGACGCCGCTAACTCTTCAACAGCGCCAGCGGCTGCCTCCGGGCGATACCAGGTCGGGCCAGGCAAAGCGAACCAATCGATGGTCGTCGAGGCGTCCATCGCACCACCGTACTCAAGCCGTCGCCGTTGGCACGCAGAACTGGCCCGATGCACAGCGTGCGCCGACAAGCTACCGATCAGTGGCGCTGAGAGTGCGTTTGCGGCCGAGCAGCACCAAGGGTATTTGGGAGTCAGTCGCGATACCTCGTAGGTTGCTGCTGAAGTGGCTCTCGTTTGGTCACTTCTCGTGCGACGCCCACCCAGCGAGGTTCCGAACTGAGGTCGAAAGCCGTGCACTGGACCGCGAACGCGGCCACGACCTTCCCTGACGACAGCAAGAACTCCACGCCGAGACTTCCGGGGCTGACATCGACTACATCAGCTGCCGAAAGTATGCGGCTTCGCCAAGGATTGACCACACGTAATTGGTCACCGCAGAGTTCAATGCGTGAGCGAAACGCCGACCACACCAGCAGCCCCATGGCGACGTAGAGCACCGCGGCCCAGAACCATTCGGACGCGGGCATGCCATCGCGCTGCCACTCCGGGTTGAGCAGCGAAGGCTGGAACCACACGAATGGCGATAGCAGCAGCGGCACCGCCACGGAAAGCAAACGAACCCACCATCGCACACGCCAAACTCGACGACTTCTGGGCAATCCGATCACTTCATGATCGTTTCACGGCTTTCTCGACCTTGACTGAGGGCGCCCCAGGGAGGCGCGCTGAGCGGACGCGGCCAGCTGTCTGGAACGATAAATCCGTGGACATCGCATGGCCCGGGCGGTGCGAGGACGTGCTCGTCGCACTCGAAGTGCTCGCGGCAGAACCTCCAGTGCTGGACGACGCGGGACGAGACTGTCGACGGCGAGTGAAAACTGATCACGGCGTGGCATCTGAATTTTGACCCCTTGTCCGGTGACTCTGGCTGGAACCGAGCCAGGGAGGACGAAGGGTGTTGTCCGTGGAGGATTGGGCTGAGATTCGTCGTTTGCGCAGGTCGGAGGGGTTGCCGATCAAGGCGATCGCTCGGGTGTTGGGTATTTCGCGCAACACTGTGCGTGCCGCGCTGGCTTCGGATGCGCCGCCGAAGTATGTGCGGGCGCCGCAGGGGTCGATTGTGGACGAGGTGGAGCCTCGGATTCGTGAGCTGTTGCAGGCGTTTCCGACGATGCCGGCGACGGTGATCGCGGAGCGGATCGGCTGGACGCGGTCGATCCGGGGTGCTCTCGGCGCGGGTGGCGGCGTTGCGGCCGGTGTATCTGTCGCCGGACCCGGCATCGCGCACGAACTACGTGGCAGGCGAGATCGCACAGTGCGATTTGTGGTTCCCGCCGATCACGCTGCCGGTCGGGTTCGGGCAGGTGCGCAAACCGGCCCGGTTGCCGGTGCTGACCATGGTCACCGGGTATTCGCGGTGGCTCTCGGCGGTGCTGATCCCGTCGCGGGGCGCGGAGGACCTGTTCGCCGGGTGGTGGCGGCTGATCGAGCAGCTCGGCGCGGTGCCGCGGGTGCTGGTCTGGGATGGTGAGGGCGCGATCGGCCGGTGGCGCGGCGGGCGCAGCGAGCTGACGGCGGAGTGCCAGGCGTTTCGCGGGACGCTGGGCACGAAGGTGATCGTTTGCCGGCCGGCGGACCCGGAGGCCAAGGGCCTGGTCGAACGTGCGCATGATCATCTGGAGCGGTCGTTCCTGCCGGGGCGGGTGTTCGCTTCGCCGGCGGAGTTCAACACGCAGCTGGCGGGTTGGCTGGCGACCGTGCGCACCCGCACTCGGCGGGCGCTGGGATGCGCTCCGGCCGACCGGATCGTCGGCGACAAGGCGGCGATGCTCGAGTTGCCGCCGGTGGCTCCGGTGGTGGGCTGGCGGGAGACGAGCAGGCTGGCGCGGGATCACTACATCCGGCTCGATTCCAACGACTATTCGGTGCACCCGGCGGTGATCGGCCGCCGAATCGAGGTGGTCGCGGATCTGGACCGGGTGCGGGTGTTCTGTGACGGGAAGACCGTCGCCGATCACGAGCGGATCTGGGCGCGGCATCAGACGATCTCCAATCCTGAGCATGTCGCCGCGGCGAAGTCGTTGCGCCGCAAGCGGATTGGTGTATTGCGGCCCGCGCCGGAACCTGAGGTCGAAGTCCGGCGCCTGGCCGACTACGACGCCGCGCTCGGTGTCGAGGACGAGGGTGGGGTGGCCTGATGGCGGTCGTGAAGAAGACCACGAGTTCGCGGGATCTGACCGCGGAGGTCGCTTACCTGACCCGGGCGTTGAAAGCGCCGACCCTGCGCGAGTCGGTGGACCGGCTGGCCGGAGCGGGCGAGGGCGGAATCCTGGACGCATGAGGAGTTCCTCGTCGCCTGTCTGCAACGCGAGGTCGCCGCGCGTGAGTCTCACGGCGGCGAGGGCAGGATCCGTGCGGCCCGGTTCCCGGCCCGCAAATCGTTGGAGGAGTTCGATTTCGACCACGCTCGCGGACTCAAACGCGACACGATCGCGCACCTGGGAACTCTGGATTTCGTTGTCGGTAAAGAGAATGTCGTGTTTCTCGGGCCGCCGGGCACCGGGAAGACCCATCTCGCGATCGGCCTGGCGATGCGGGCCTGCCAATCCGGGCACCGCGCGTTGTTCGCCACCGCCGCCGAATGGGTCGCCCGCCTCGCCGAGGCGCATCACGCCGGACGGCTGCAACAGGAACTGGTCAAACTGGGCAGGGTTCCGCTGCTCGTGGTCGACGAGGTCGGCTACATCCCGTTCGAGCCCGAAGCGGCGAACCTGTTCTTCCAGCTCGTGTCGTCCCGCTACGAGCGGGCGAGCTTGATCGTCACATCCAACAAGGTCTTCGGCCGGTGGGGCGAGGTGTTCGGCGACGACGTGGTCGCCGCCGCCATGATCGACCGCCTCGTCCACCACGCCGAGGTGATCGCCCTCAAAGGCGACAGCTACCGGCTCAAGAACCGCGACCTCGGCCGCGTTCCCGCTGCCGGCACAACCGAAGAATAACAAGATCAACTGACATGCAAGGGGTCAAGATTCAGATGCCGGAAAGGGGTCAGAATTCAGCCGCCGTTGACAGAGACACGCGATGGCCTGACCTCACTAACGCTGTCCACTGGTTGGTGGATGACACATGGTGGGATCAGCAGGATCCGGCCACCAGGAATTTCGTGGCGGCTTCGACGTCGGCGAGGTTTGTACGCTGGGGTGATGGAGGCGGAACTGGCTCGCGAGCTGGAGCGGGTGGGGGCGGTCGCACTGCGGGCGACGGCGTGCGGTCTGGCCTGGGTGGTCGGGCTGGTGGTCCTGCTGGTCCCGTACAGCAGCGGCAGCGACATCTTGTCGTTCGGCGCGTTTGTGGTGATCGCGGCGTCGGTGTGCTTCACGCCGGGGGCGGTGCTGTGGTGGATGCGCTATGAGTCGGTCCGGCGCACCGGCTGGCGAGCCGTGACGGTCCAGGCGGTGATCGTGAGGGAACCGGCAGGGTGCCTCGCAGCCGCCCTCGCCGCGGTCCCCGGGCCATCGGTGGATCCCGAGCGGAAGCTCGACTACGTCGTCCGGTACCGCGACGGCGATGGTGCTCGGCTGCGGGGCGGAGCCAGCTTGTGGCACCGCCCTCCGCTGTCGGCGTTCGATCGCGCGCAGCCTGGGTGGGTCGGCGGCACGGGCCGCTCGTGCGTCGTCCTGTTCGCCGGCGGGGGCTGGGGCCCCCGCCGTCCGCGTGCTGTGCCCGCGACGTTCCTCGCCGACCTTCCCGCACGCCCGCAGTAGCCGGCCGGGGCCACCGAGATCAGGGATGGGCGGAGTTCCGGTCCGCGGGCGGCGGGGGATGGGTCACGCCGCCGTCGTCGGAGCGAGGAGGCGTAGGCCGGTGTGCGGAGTCTGATCAGCGTCGGCAGGTGTGGATCGAACTGAAGCCGCCACCGTGTGGTCGTTACCGACCCACGGTGACGCCGACATCGCCGGGTAGGCGGGACGCATTGCTGCGCCCCGCCCCCTCAGAACCGTGCGTGCATCTCGTCGATGCACACGGCTCAAGCAAGCCCCTTAGGGCGATTCAGTTCAGCGGGCCTTCCGGTCTCCGCCGCCGGATGTGTCGTGCGGGGAGACTTGTCGCGCAGCAGGCCACGTAGCCCGAGTTCGCGCATGAGTCGCTCGACCGCGACGCCTTGGCGGTTCAGCACCGACACCGGCGTCGACGTGTTCTTCGCCGCTCCGCGTAGTCCCTGGCAACGCGGCACGAACGAGAACACGAACAAACTGCTGCGGCAGTACCTGCCCAAGGGGACAAACCTGGCCACATTCAGCCAGCACGACCTCGACACCATCGCCGCGAAACTCAACAACCGGCCCCGCAAGTGCCTAGGATTCCGCACACCGGCCGAGAGTGTTGCCTTGACCGGTTGAATCTAAGGCTCTGGACCATGAGACCCCCAGGCATTGGGCATGACTTGCCTGCTCTTGCCGACTATTTCGCCTCGTGGCGAGGTAGGCTTAAGTACAGGGATACGAAGACGCAGGCGCTGGTTGGCTACGATCAAGTACGCGGGACGCTGATCATCGAGAACTCGTATATAATCCATGGCTACCAATACAGCTACGATACGTTCCTTAACAGTGGGAGATATGTCAAACTGTGATGACCAGGATTTTTGTCGCCTCATCGGCCGACAGGTATGTAGTCCGAACTGCTGGGCCGCAGCGTTCGGTGCTTGAGTCAGCACTGCTCTTCATGCGTGACCGAAGGGAGCTTGATCACGCTCTGAAAACTCGGGTTGGTTGCAGTCGCGCCAAACTTTCCGAACTTTACGAGCAGATCAAAAGCGGCGAAGAATCGTCGCTCTCGATCGACGATTTGCACACAATTCACTCGGTGCTGCTTTCCGTGTGTAGTCTCTTCGCCTCGGAAGAGGACTTCTATATCAAGATTGGATTCTTCAGGGAGAATGTTTTGGCTTTGGCGAACGCATTGGCTAAGGCTGTCGGAGAAACAGAACCGTGACGGAGATGGCGTGACGATCACCGTTCCGAGTAATCGCGTGTCACGTGTGCTTAACACGCGACTACTCGGCGGCGGTACACATCGTGTGGAACACCCGCTTATACGTTAGCGCACCTTGGAACTCAAGAGCTTGCGATATCGCGGCCGCTCACTAGCTCGAGCGTGCCTCTCGGTAGTTCGCTCCGCGGCATGAGCGGAGGTTGACTTCCTGAAAATGGGTCCGGTGTCGCCAGGCGAGGGCTATCAGTGCTGCCGCTGCGGGCAGTCCGCATCCAGTATCAGTACCGTCATGTCCAGGAGTCTTTGGTAGTACTCGCGACCGTAGGCGTCCAACTCGGGGATAACCCGAACGAGTCGCTGTTCGCATTCGGCGAGGACGTTCCATCTCCCGTCATCCAGAAGACCTTGTCGCTTCAGCCAGACGGAGACACAACCGGCTGGGTCCGCATCAAGCATCACCATGTCGAAGCCGGCCACGTCGGCACCTCGCCACCGGCTCGGGAACGGCGCCTCGTTGTGAGCGTCGAAAAGCATCGTGACAGCTGTCAGCCGATCCGTGAGATCCAACGGCTTCCCCTCTAGGTCAACGAAGCAATGGTACGGGCGCATGCTCATCGGCACGAGCGCGCATCCCTCGTGGCGGTCCACGGGTGCTCGACTCGCGGCAGATGAGGACGTTTGTCTATGGTCGAAATCAGAGGGTGCCGACTGTGACGACTGCTTCCGCCGGATCAACCGCGACGCGAATCACCCCCTACAGCCTGTCGCAGTTATCGGGCCCGGCTCACCTTTGACCTCCGGTACAGCCTCGTCGCGCCAGCGGCGACTGGTCGGCAACGAAGAAGTCCGCTACAGACGTTGAAAGGCCAGAATCTGGCCGTGGCGGCTTGGCCTCGGGGGTGAGTCCGGTTTGGTGAGGAACCCGTTGATGAGATCGAGCCGGTACTGGATTGGTTGAGTCGGTTGCGCATGATTGCGGCGAGGTGGCGGTATGACCGGGGACGCGACCGGAGCGTGGCAGGTATCAGGAAGCCGGTGGCAGGGCTCGCAGGTCCCGGGCGGTCGGCGGTAGGCCGGCCACCGCCCAGCCTCGTCATCGTGTACGTGTCGTGCTGATGCTTTCGCTCAGTCCGGCAACGAGCGGCTAAGTACTTGCTTGGTCCTGCTGCGAAGGGCTTCGAGCTCGGTAGAACTGCCTCTTACCTCGATGCTGAGCTCGACGGCGGCCAGCAGGTACTCAAGGGCGATCACATCCTCGTCGAACGGAGCGTCATCCTCGAACCGATCGAGCAGAACCTCGAAGTCGGCCAGTACCGCCTCGACGTGCCGGGCGGCTCGGCCAGGATCGCCGTTGCGCTGTATGCAGCGGGCCGACTCGATCATCACTCGCCCAACGAAGGCGTGACATTGGCCCAGCAGCCGGGTGACGATGCGTCCTACCAGTCCCAGGCCTTGCTCCTCGAGCTCCGGGTCGGGCTGAGCGGCGAACTTCGCGGTGACCTGACGGGCAGCCGCGGCGAGCGCGACACCGTCGACCCACTCCTGGGAACCTTCCGGGGCACAAGGCTGCGGCCCCAATCGGTCGATGCACGCTTCAGCGGCGACCGATAGTGACGTCGCTGCTTCGAGGAGAAGGTAGAAGCGCGTCCGATCCGGCTCCTCCGACGCGACCGCCAATCGCGCCACCTCAAGCGCTACGGCGACGTCTTCGGTGCCATGGGTGGGCTCGCCACGCCTCGCTCGCTCCAGGAGAGCCTCCGCGGCCGCCCGCTCCTCGAGCGATGGCTCGAGCGCATCTTCCTCGACGGGTAGTCCGAGCGTGAGCCGGTATGACGTCCACGCCAACGGGTCCTTGACGGGATCCGGCTCGTTCGCTTGGTTGCCGGACGCGGCACGAACGACTCCGCCCCCGACACGGTCCATCGCAAGCCGCGCATCGTCGAACGACAGCGCGAACCGCTCGGTCAAGACAGCGAGGACATCGCGACGGCTTGTCCCCTCCTCGTCCGCCGCTCGCAGATACAAGACAAGTGCGCGTGCCGATGTTCCACGAGCAAGGCGCGCGGTCATGTCGTCCGTCCACTGCATGATCCAAGGATGCCACCTCGAAGGACAACCGAGCCACATCTCCGTGCTTAGGGCTTCCAACTGATGCCGGTCCACCTCAACGTTGATCCCCCGCAGAGGTTCAGGGCACTCGCTGCGCCATCGGGCGTTGATCACGGTGCCGTGCACGTTCAAGGAGTACTAGCCCGGACCGGGGTGCCACACGTTCCCCTCTGGCTGCTGTTTCATAGGTTCCCGCCACAACGCAGAAATGCCGGTAGCCGAAACCTACTGATCAACAACGCCGGAAACACCGATCGCGGGACAGACCCCCAGCCGGGGTGAATCGAGCCCTAAGCGCCGCGTACAGGTAGGCCGGCAACCGAGCCAAGTTCGTGTGCCACGCCGCCGACACCAGTGGCGGCAGCGAGCAACCAGCACACCGTCGCGAAAAGCACATCACGCCGAGACTGCGCCTCCCCGCGGTCGAGCCCAAATGATGGCGGTTTGTTCACCCGGCCTCCCCGATGCCGATCCGTGAGGTCGCGCTACTTCCTGACGAGGTGGCACCCAGTGGTCAACGCGACCACGGTGTTCTTCCCTGACCCGACCGACAGCTGCGCACCGAGCTGGTCAGTGAGAGTGAGCTCGGCGTCGCCGGCCTGGTTCGTGTCCAAAGCCACCGTGGTGAAACCGGACCCGCTAGCGACCTCGCGCACCACCTCCTTCACCTCACCCCAACGAGCTAGGAGAGAAGTCGGCGACGACCAGCGCGACAGGAACTTCTTACTCGCCTCCTGCTCGGTCACATCCGGGAATTGCGGAGCACACCCCGCGAACTCAGCCGAATTGGGCTCCTCAACCCACTGCGCGACACCAAACTCACTAGTGAGCCGGTCCCGGATTGCCGCGCGGAGCTTCTCATAGCCCGCGACCGCGTCATCCAGAGTCGGCCGAGTCGCCAGTTGCGCCTGCTGCTGTTGCTTCGACATCGAGGGTCCCGTGGGTTGAGGATCAAGGTATTCGTGGCCGCCGCTGCACCCGGCCAGCAGCAAGACGCCGGTCAACACCGCGGCGATCGGCCATACTCGTGACAACACGTGAACAACTTTCCTAGTGGGCCGGGACCGTCAACTGCGGCTTGCCAGCCACGATCGCCGCGATGTTGTGCTTACTCGTGCTGTCCACACCCTCCGGCGTGGTTCTGGTGTACTCGCTGTGCCCGTGCGACCCGGCAAGCGGCGCACCGTCCGGCCCCGTGGCCGCGTCCGCCGACAGCTGGACCATGCCGTCCATCGCATACGGGGCACGCCCATACCGCCAGGTCTCCGGCACCCACTGCGCGACCGGATCACCATCCGCGGTGATGTTGTAAGCGTGCCCATCGGGCACTTTCAAGTCGTGCGCGGTGTTGTCGACCCCGAAATGATCCGCTACACCAGGACTACCGAACACCACCGCGTCATCAACCCCCGTACCACCGTGAGTGAGACTGACCCCGGTCACGATCGAACCCTGCGAATGCCCCAACGCGGTCAAATGCGGATCGCTCGTGCGGGCTGCGTTGATGCCCTGATCGAATTTCGCGAGCTTATCCCCGCCGATCCCGGCGTTCTCGCCCGTAGCCAACCCCAACAAGGAACTGGGATCATCGCCGGTGCTCGGCTCGTAGCCGATCCACGTAACCGTCGCGACGTTCGACATATCGCCAGCACGACGCAACATGTCCTCCGCACTACGGCGAACACCTTGCATGTCGTTGACGTAACCGTTCATATTCCCGTCAACCGTAGAGTTCATCCCGGGAGTGAACACCGCCACATGCTGAGCGGTATCCACGTCGCCGTTCGCGATCGCGGCCTTCGGGTGGTCGCCAGTCATGTCCAGCGACATCAGCTGCCGATTCGGATTCACGGTGCCATCCGGGTTGTGCATCATGCCGGTGATCGAGTCCAGCGCCTTCAACCGCTGCTCCAACCGGGCGATCTCGTCCGAATCGCCGTCTACGCGTCGGAGCCGATCCAGCTCGGCAGCGAAAGAACGTTTCTCCTGCTCCAGCAAGTTCAGGTTGGCCTTGCTACGGTCAGCCGCCTTGACTCCATCCCGGTTGCCCACCCAATCGGGATGCTCAGCGATCAGCCGCTGACGCTGCTTGTCCGACAACGCGGCCCACCAAGCCGCGTTCATCGACGGATCCGCGCCCACCGGCGGTGGCGCTAGAACCGAGGCTGTCGCCAGCGCGGCCCCCGCGTTGCCGGCCGCGGCGAGGCTGGTGTTCTCGTTGTCGTTCCCGCCAGTGTCGATGAGGTGACCGGCTTGGATCTTGTCCAGCACCGAGCACAAGTCATCATCGATGTCGGCAGCTTGCCGCAGAACCTCTTGCACCCGGTCTTTCAGTTCCTCGGCAAGACGGGCACGTTCCTCCGCCACCAGCTGCCGCTGATCGGCCGGCACATCCGGCACGCCGCCATCGACGATCGCCCCGTCGGCCGCGATCGTGAAGTGGTTGCCCGCCGCGATCGCCTCAGCTTCTCTTACGCCGTTCTGCACGCCGGTGATCGCGTCGCCAGTATCTCCGGCCGCTCGGCGCAGGGCCGCGATATCCGCCGCGAACTCCTCGAGACCGTCGATGATCTGGTTCACTTCGCCGGCAGCGGTGCTGGCCGCCTCGCCGTGCCACCCGTACGGGGTGTTGACGTCGCGTAGGTCATCCGAGCACGCCACTAGTTTGTTGTAGGCGGAATTGATCGCTCCCACTGCGTCCTGCAACACCGCATGGTTCCACCGCGACACCTCAGACCAGCCGACCATCAGTTCGCCTTCACCGGACCCCGCGCACCGGCAGTGATGTCCGTCTCCGCGGCCGACTCCTGCGCCGCATAGTGATCAGCCGCCTTGGCCATGTTGCCCGCGTGCGTGTCCAGCCGGGACTCGAAACCCAGCTGCCGATACACCAAGACGTGCTTGACCTCCGCCATCCTCAACGCCGCTCGAGACCCCGGCATCCCCAGATCACCCGCCGGTACCGCCTGGGCGCACCCGGCCCCGCGCAGCCCCTCAGCAACCTTGCCCGCCGCCTCGCCGGTACTGCGGATCTTCTCGATCGCAACCTGATAACCCGAGCTCACAACGCCTCCCCACCGCTGGTAACCACCCAGTCACCCTACGGCAGAAAGACATGCTCACTCAACCCGTCAAACCAGCCTTGAACAGGAGAAACAGGGATTCACGCGGATCTACCCACACCCAGTTGAGTAGATCTACTCAACTCTCACCAGCCGCTGCCGGACCGTCGCGATCCCGCAAGGGCAGCTGCGCACGAGCGCGCACGGCCGCCTCCTCGAGCTGCTTAACCAACTCGCCGGTGCTCGCCGGCGCGCGCTCCCGTCAGCGATCGCCCGCCGCAGAGTTGCAACGGCCTGCTCTAAGAGCCTGTCTGTGATCCCGTTTTGGGATATGGGTCGGGCCTCTGCTAGTGATCTAGACACCACATCATGATCACGACCAGCAGAGGCCCGATCTCCTTTGTACCGTGTTGTCGATCAGCCCACGTCAGCGGGCTGCCGCACCCGTCGTTACCCCTCGGACACCACTGACGCCGAGTGGGCGCTGCTGGAACCGTTGCTGCCGCGCCCGGCATGTGAGGGCCCGGCGGGTGGCCGCCCGGAGAAACATCACCGCCGCGCGATCGTCGACGCGTTGCGCTATGTCACCGACAACGGCATCAAATGGCGTGCCCTGCCGTCGGATTTCCCGCCATGGCAAACGGTGCACGGGTTCTTCACCCGCTGGTCCAAGACCGGGATATTCGAGCGGGTCCGGGACCGGCTACGCGAGAAAATCCGGTCCCGCGCGGGACGCAATCCGGCCCCGTCTGCGGCGGTGATCGACTCCCAGTCGGTCAAAGCCGCCGAAACCGTCGGCCGTCCGTCCCGTGGCTACGACGGCGGGAAGAAAATCGACGGCCGCAAACGCCACATCGCCACCGACACCCAAGGACTCTTGCTGGTCGTGCTGGTCACCGCCGCCAACCTGCAAGACCGTGCCGCCGCACGCAAGCTGCTGCCGGCACTGCACGCCGTCCAACGCGGTGTGACCTGGGTCTGGGCCGACGGCGGTTACACAAGTAAAGCGCTGGTCGACTGGGCCAAAGACACCCTGCGGATCACCTTCGACGTCGTGAAGAAGATCGCCGGACAGGTCACCTTCGTCATCCTGCCGCGGCGCTGGGTCGTCGAACGCACTTTCTCCTGGATCACCCAAGCACGACGCAACGTCCGCGACTACGAACGCCTGCCTGAGCACTCCGCCACGTTCATCAACATCTCGATGATCACTATGATGACCAGGCGCCTGACCCGCCGGAAAAAGCGGGCCAGGACCACCTGACCAGGTTCAAAGACAGGCTCTAAGAACCCGTCCTTGATGCCGGTTGCGGGTATGGGTCGGGCCTCTGCTAGTGATCTTGACACCACATCACGATCATTCCCAGCAGAGGCCCGGTCTCCCTTTGTACTCGATCACCGATCGGCCCACGCCAGCGGGCTGTCGTTCTCGTCGCTACCCCACCGACACCACCGACGCCGAGTGGGTGCTGCTGGAGCCGTTGCTGCCGAAACCGGCATGTGAGACCGCGGCGGGCGGGCGGCCGGAGAAACATCACCGCCGCGCGATCATCGACGCGTTGCGGTATGTCACCGACAACGGCATCAAATGGCGCGCCCTGCCCTCGGACTTCCCACCCTGGAAAACGGTGCACGGATTCTTCACCCCGCTGGTCGAAGGCCGGGGTGTTCGAGAAGATCCGTGACCGGCTACGGGAGAAAATCCGGCTGCGCGCGAACAGGAACCCGGCACCCTCGGCGGCGGTGATCGACTCCCAGTCGGTCAAGGCCGCCGAAACCGTCGGCAAACCCTCCCGTGGCTATGACGGCGGAAAGAAGATCGACGGCCGCAAACGCCACATCGCCACCGACACCCAAGGATTACTGCTGCTCGTGCTGGTCACCGCCGCCAACCTGCAAGACCGATCCGCCGCCCGCAAGCTGCTGCCCGCGCTACACGCCGTGCAACGCGGAGTCACCTGGGTCTGGGCCGACGGCGGCTACACCAGCAAAGACCTTTGTCAACTGGGCCGTCATCCTGCCTCCTCGAGGATCGGGAACCCATCACGGTACGGCGACCGACCGACACACCCGGCGTCCGACACGCCCGGGAGTTCCGGGCGTTTCCGCTGGACAGAGCCCATGCGTCACTTGAAGTCGCAGTTGTCCCACGAGCCTCAGCGGTAGCACCATGATCGGTGATGATCGAGTGACCCGCCCAGGACCGTCCTTGTCGACTCGGCACCGAGTGGTGTGATCATCGCTGGATCAAATTCGTGCTGAAGGTGGATGATGTTGATGTTCGCCATCCGGGGCCGGAGGTGAGACGTCATGGTGAGCAAATCAGCAGGAGTCTTCAAACGTTGCGGGTGCCGCGACGAAGGCGGTAAGCGGCTGTATTCACGCTGTTCCCGGCTGGGGGAGCGTGGTCACGGGAGCTGGTATTTCCGTATTGAACTTCCTGGGTGCAACGGCAGACGCCGGCAGCTGCGGCGAGGCGGGTTTGCCTCGCGGGCGGCGGCGGTGCAGGCGCGGAATTATCTGATCAACCCGGCGACCCCGGAACCCGCCGCTACGGCGATCACTGTCGGGCAGTGGCTCCAACTGTGGGTGGACACTCGGGTTGGGCTGGAGAAATCCACTTTGCGCAGCTATCGCCAGCACGTCCGAGCCTATCTGATCCCTTACTTGGGCCGGATCAAACTGGGCAAGCTCAAGCAGCCCAAAGTGCAGGCCATGTTCACCTCGATCATCCGCACCAGCGGTGTCGCTGGTTCCCCGCTGAGTGCGGGAACCCTGCAGCGGATCCACGCCACGCTACGCGCGGCACTCAACGCAGCGGTACGGCTCGAGTTGATCGACCGTAATCCCGCTCGGTATGTCGAGCTGCCGGCGGGGCGGCGTCCACACGCGGTGGTGTGGACGCCGCCGCGTGTCGCGCAGTGGCAGGTGCTCGGTGAACGCCCGCCGGTGGCGGTGTGGACGGTCGAGCAGACTGCCGCGTTCCTGGCCGGTGTCCTCGAGCACCGGTTGTACCCGCTGTTTCATCTGTGCGCGGTCCTCGGTCTGCGTCGCGGTGAGGTCGTGGGGTTGCGGTGGAGCGACATCGACCTCGACGCCGGCTTCTTGACCGTGTCGCATCAAGCACGGCAGGTCGGCGGTCGGGTTGAGCTTGGCAAGCCGAAGAGCGAGGCGAGCAACCGTGTCATCGCCCTCGATCACACCACGATGAATGTGCTGCGCCGTTATCGGGCCACCTGCCGCAATCCGGTCGTCGGGCAGCCGGTCGGGTTCCTCTTCCCGAACACGAATGACGAGCCGATCCGTCCGGACTCGGTCACCCATCTGTTCCGGCGGCTCAATACCGAGTCCGGGCTCCCGCCGGTGCGGCTGCACGACCTGCGCCACGGCGCTGCCAGTTTGTCCCTCGCCGCTGGCAACGACCTCAAGACGGTGCAGGCGTTGCTCGGCCACGCCAGCATCGTGCTTACGGCCGACACCTACCTGAGCGTCCTGCCCGGCCTCGCTCGCCAATCCGCCGAAGCAACAGCTCGGCTCATCCTCGACGCTGCACGAACGACGGGAACACGTCTGCGACCACGCAGACGACGCAAGTCTGGGAACCGGCAGCCGCGAACAGCTGGCAGGCACCACGCGCCCACCGCTCGTCAGGCCGCATAGCGACAACGACTCGACCACGAATCATCACGGCAAATCGGAAAGACAGATCGAAAAGGCGATTCGCGCGTGGCTTCGTCCTGCGCCATGACACCGGAAGAAAGCTCGCGACATGGCCGGGCACTCCGGGCGCCCCCACGGAGCCCACCCAAGATCATCGCGCTCCGAGCAGGATCCGCCAACAAAAACATCCCCGCTGGGCGGCGGGGATATCGATCGAGTGGGTCGTGTGGGACTCGAACCCACAACCTACGGATTAAAAGTTGCCTAGTGTCGTCTAATGCCGATTGTGCAGCTAGAAATGAGAGGTGTTCGTTTTCGAGTACCGTTGAGTGTCGCCCGGTGTCGGGCAATGTTTTGGCACGGGAGCACCCTGGGAGCGCTGTGCGGTGCGTGTCGCCGCTGGTCGCAGCGCTTGCGAGGGTCCGTCGCGGGGAGCCTAATGTGTCCACGGTTTTCGACCGCGCCGCGGCGTTCCTCGTGATCATGTGTGGTGGCTATTCGAAGCGCGTCCGGGCTGTTTCGCTCTTCGTGTTGCTCCGGGCTCTACCTTCGTCGGATGCCCTGCTGTGGGACCACCGGGTCGCCAGTCGTGGGACCATCGGCAGCAGTGCAAAGTGGAAAAGGTTCTTGCGCGGGCGGTTGGTGAACGCTGCGTTCCCGAACGATCGGTAAGCGGCATAGACAGATGTCCTTGAGCCACGAGTTGCCGTCTGCTGTTGGAGTTCACCGGAATAGCGGATTGGCCAACAAAACCACTCGGTTGAGCACCGGGTCGTACCCGAGGACCGGGTGTGCCCGATTTCCGCCTTCCGGCGTCATGAGAACTGGCTTCTTCAGCTCCCGCCCGATTTCAGCGAGGAACCCGCAGAGGATGTCGACGCCGGCCTGCCCCTGCAACTCCCTCAGATCGATGTCGAAGTCGATCTCCTCGGCCACCACGAGACGGAAGATCACGAGCACCCCTGGAACCGGCCAGACCCTCAGTTCCGCCAGCTCAGCGTCGGCTGAGCGAACGAGCGCTTCGGTGGCCAAAGGCATTGGCGACATCACACCGCCCAGCCGGAACTCCCATTGCCAACCACGCGCCTTGACCATGTCGAACACTGTCTGCCAGTCATCTGCAGAAGCATCCGGTACGAACACGTCGGGAAGGGCCCCCACCAGACCAGGGTCGAAGAAGTCCTTGACCTCATCCCACTGAAGATCCGACATGCGGTCATAGTGCCCGCTCGTCGAGGAAGTCGCAGCCGAATTGAGTCAGCCGCGGTGGTCGGGTTTGACCAGACCTCCACCCCGCCGCGGGCTGAGCGGATGTCGTGGGGACATCGGCATTGCCGGACGTTCATGAACACAGTGACGCGGCTCGATCTAAGTGGCCGGTATCGACGTCTTTGAGCGGGTCTCAATGACCTGGCGTTTGTTTGGTGAGGAGCTGAGATCCACACCGGTATCCCGCGGCACAAGGATACGAACGCGCGCTGCTAGCGGCCGGATCTCGGTTGGTAATCAGGTGCTTAACCGCCCTGAGCGGTGCTTACCTCTGCGGCCGGTTCCTGGGACCCTTGTCAAGGCTTGTCTGTTCGCCGAACCACAGGGAGGGGCGATGGTGGCGAGGCGGGGCTCGCGGCATCACTTGATCGTGGTGGCAGATGTGGAGGGGTTCGGGGATCCGCGGCGGACGGGGCCGCATCAGCGGGCCGTGCGTGACGGCCTGTACACGGTGATGGCTGCGGCATTCGGCGCGGCTGGCCTGGAGTGGGAGGACTGCTACCGGGAAGATCGTGGGGACGCAGTATTCGCCCTCCTACCGGCCGAGATGGACAAGGCCGTGTTCGTGGAGGCGGTGCTGCCAGCGTTGGTGGCACGCCTACGGGTGTACAACGACACCCACCCCGAGGCTCAGCAGATCCGGTTGCGAATAGCCCTGCACGCCGGGGAGGTCAGCTACGACGAGCATGGCGTCACCTCCAGTTCGCTGATCCTGGCTTTCCGGCTATGCGACGCCCCGCCACTAAAAGCGGCTCTGGCCGGGTCACCGGGTGTGTTAGCGGTGATCACGTCGAACTGGTTGTTCGACGACGTCATCCGCCACACTCCCGCAGCCGCACCCGGTACCTGGCGCCCGGTCTCGATTGAGGTGAAGGAAGCTGACACGACCGGCTGGATCACCCTGCCCGACCATCCCTTCCCTCCCAACCCTGCGGCGGCGGTGGTCGGAGGTGGCGCGCCGAGCATCGGGCGACCGCGCACGAGAGTGGGCGGGTTGGTGCCACGGCAGTTGCCGGGCTCTGTGCGAGACTTCACAGGTCGCGCTGAGCACCTGGCCGCACTCGACGCGTTGATCCCACCAGGCCCCCGCGAGCCCAGCCTTGATGGACAGGCTGCCCGCTCGGTGGTGATCACCGCAGTCGATGGAGCTGGCGGGATTGGCAAAACTACCCTCGCCCTACACTGGGCCCACCGTGCCCAGCACCGCTTCCCTGACGGCACGCTGCACGCGAATCTGCGCGGCTATGGCCCCGGCACTCCCGCCACCCCGGGCGAGGTGCTCGGCGGGTTCCTGCGCGCGCTGGGCGTGGCACCCCGCGCGATCCCTGTCGAGGTGGGTGCGCAGGCGGCTTTGCTGCGCTCGCAACTTGCGGGCAAACGACTGCTGATGGTGCTAGACAACGCCAGCAGCGCTGAACAGATCCGGCCTTTGCTGCCCGGCGCCGCCGACTGCATGGTGGTGGTGACCAGCCGCGACAGCCTTACCGGTCTGGTCGTCACCGACGCCGCCCACCGCCTCACACTCGACCTGCTTACGCCGCTCGAGGCGCTCGATCTGGTAACTGGTGTCCTGGGTGCGCAGCGTGTCGCCGCCGAACCCGACGCCGTCGACGAGCTGATCCGGCTGTGTGCGCGGTTGCCGCTGGCGCTACGGATCGCGGCCAGCCGCGTCGCGGCGCATCCACATCTGGCTGTCGTCGATGTCGTCACCGAACTCGCCGACGACTGGACCCGCCTCGACGTTCTCAGCGAGACTGGAGACGAGCGGGCTGCAGTCCGTGCCGTGTTCGACTGGTCCTATCAGAGTCTTCCAGCAGCACAAGCACAGCTGTTCCGGCGCCTCGGCCTACATCCCGGGCCGGACCTGTCGCTGCCCGCTGCCGCAGCCCTCGCCCAGTTGTCCCCCGCTGACACCCGCCGGCAGCTCGCCGCTTTGGCAAGTGCGCACCTGGTTGAACTCACTGCGGGAAGCCGCTACCGATTCCACGACCTGCTGCGTGCCTACGCCGCCGAGCAAGCCCGCCGCCACGACACCTCCGACGACCGCGACCGCGCTCTCGACTCCGTGCTGACGTGGTACACCCATACCGCCCGTACCGCCGACCGCCAGCTCTTCCGCGTATTCCGCCAGGTACCGGCTGTCGTGGTCGAACCGGACTACCCGCACCCCATCACTGGAATCGATGAAGCGTGGGCCTGGGTCGTCACCGAACGCACGAACTTGCTGGCCGCGCTCCAGTACGCCGCTGACCATCAGCTCGAGCATCACATCATCCCCCTTGCCCACGCTTGTCGATTCCTTGGCTCTGCAGGCAGTCCGAAGGAGGAGATCGCTGTCGCAGAAATGGGGATTGCCGCAGCTGACCGGGCGGGTAACCACACTCAGCAAGCGTTTTTCCTTCTCCTCTACGGAGAAACAGCTATTGGGATGGGTTGGTGGGAACAGGCTCAGACCTACCTCGACCGCGCAGTAAGGCTGACCCAACAACTCGACGATCCAGAGCTCCAGGCATCTCTTCTCAACTCCCGTGGCTTGCTGTTCTTGGCCAAAGGCCAAGCTGAGGAGGCAGTCCGGTGTCTGGGCCCGGTACTACCGCTGAGCCGGGGAATCGGTGCCAGACGCATGGAGGCAGTGGTGGACGGAAACCTTTGTGAAGCCCATACCCGCATTGGAAACTACCAACTCGCACTCGAACACGGCGAGCGCAGCCTGAGCTTGCGGCGCCAAGTTGGCGACCTCCGCGGGGAAGCAGCGGCATTGACACAATTGGCGCGAGCCTGGCTCGGATTGCACGATCCCGACAGGGCCATCGCGCTGTGCCGGGACGCGATCGCCCTCGGGCGCAGTACCCCGCTTAACCGCGACCACACTGTCGCGGAGCCGTTGGACGTCCTCGCGACCTGCTTGCACCAGCTCGGCCAAACCTGCGACGCCATCTCGTGCTGGCAAGAAGCAGCCGACGTCTACGACGACACCGGCCTCCCCCACAAAGCTGCAGAGGTCCGCCAACGTCTCAACGATGCCCAGATCACGCCCTGACCCGCTATACCGAATCTGCCAGTGAAGGTAGAACGCAACGTAAGGGAGGCGGAAGGCCGGCAGCGACACAGATACCGGTCATTTCTGGCCGTCTCGATACCCATCTAGTCGAACACTCAACTTGCCGAGGGCGAGGGACCACCATGTCGCTAGCCGTGGACCAACCGACACCAGCGCAGGTTCCAGAGCAGTTCTCCGCAGAAGTCGGTGCCATGGCGGGCGCGCCAGCGTCCGTCGATCAGTCCATGGGTATTTTTGTCAGCTACACCAGACGCGACGATTCCACACTGGTTCTCCAGTTGAGGTCAGCCCTCGAGCTTGCCGGCTACCGGGTATTGGGTGATTGGCTGCTCAGCACCGGCGATGACTGGGAATCGGGACTCGATGCGATGATGCACGAGGCTGACGGCGTGGTCGTCGTGGTTGGCTCGTCGGCGCTCGACTCGAACTCCGTGATGAGGGAAACGACCACGCTACTCGGCCGCGGATTGGCCGAGAGGATTCCGATCGTCCCGCTGCTTCACGGCGGAATGTTGCTAGGCGAGATCCGCTCCAGTGGAACTCGCGGCCCTGGCTAGCATTCAGGCATCCACCGCGGCCAGCAGTGACGTCAGGATCGACGATACAGTCGCCGCACTCGGATCGCCACTTCGCCGGCGATTCCGACCAGTCGACCAGCATCGCTCCTGTCAGGGAAGCCTGCAAGAGGCGTCCCCGACTGTTGCCCGAGCCAGGTGCTGGCCTGTCGAGCCATCTCTGCTCAATCACCCAAACTCCACGGTACATAGAAACTTCACACCGAAGTGAGCGATCGGTCGTCTTTCCTCCAAAGAAGCATCTCAAGCAAGCTACTTGGTCGACACGATCACCAGCGCACCAGAATTTACGCGATCCTGCCAGGTATCCAATAGAAACTCAGTGACGGTGACCGTGCTATTGAGAGCGAGGCGCGCATGGCGGGCAAGCGCCGGGCTCGGCAGTGACCTTCCATGCCCGAGACCAAGCTCGTTGCGCAGTTCACAAATGCTCTGAACGGTTGTACTCAGTGTCCGAAGGATCTTCTGCGACGTTTGACTACCCTTCGCGCTCTCCGGCACCGACTCAGCATTGAGGCGCAGCAACTCCGCAACCCGGCGATACAGGGCTGGCAAATCTTCGCTGCGCGGATAATTTTGCCCACTTCGTTCAAGGATTATCTTGCAAAGGCTCTCAACTAGCTCTTTTGCAGATCCAATAGCCGCTGCTGGATCACGGCTAACACTACCGCTGATCCGCGCCAAATGCTCGTGCAGGACTGTCGAATCCGTCAGGAGCGGGCGATTGTCAAGGCCGAGCAAGAGACGCTCACCATGAAACGTGCCTCGCAACCGTCCTTCGTGCACCGGAAGCCCACTGATAGCGCCAGCAACAACCAGTTCGTACCCGTCTGGCCGCAACGCATCATTGAACTGGCGAAGTAAGTCTTGAACTTCACCGGTGTCCGATCGAACCATCGGGTGAAGCATCTCTGCCAAAAATCGAAGTAGAACATCGTCAGGTCCGCGCTCAAGCTCAAAGCGTTCGTCACGGAAAACCCAATCTTCTTCCCAGTCTTCGTTGTTGAAACGATGCTGGACAATGTCCCGTCTAGCGGTTTGATACCGACTATCGAAGCTGGGAAGCGCGTCGAGATCATACAAGCGACTCAGAAATTCAACCTCATCCAGCCGCCCAGCCCACGCGAAGTCCCCAAGTCGAAGCTCGTCTAGAATTCTTCGACGGGTGACTTCAGTGATACGTGAAGACGCGTGAGAATTGTCGGGCCGAGTACTCACTACCAACTTCCTCCCCGCAACCGTCGCCACGGTGCTCAGCCTACAAGTCGCGCCGCCGATGTCACACTACGTTTTCGAAGTCCGGGAGGTGCAGCGGCTTTCGGTCCACGCCTGCCGCGTACGTCTTGGCCTTGAGCCACTTCGCCAGGTCGCCTTCACGCTCCAAGATGAACACGACCTCGCGCAACTCAGCCAGGACAACAGTCCTCTGACTGAGCGCAGTCTTGCACTGTTCGATAGCCGTATCAGCAAAGCCGTTGGCCGAGATGATCAATCCATGCACGCCAGCTCGGCCATATACTCGGACGAGGTGCTGGGAAACACCGTCCACCCCGAGCGGCTTGTTCCACCACTTGGCTTCGACCATGTATGGCTGGTTGCCGAGCTCGATCAACCCGTCGATCTGCTCACCGACCTGTCCACTGTCGATGACCAGTGTGAAACTCTCGCGAACGCCGAGCCCGTCTAGTTGAAAAATCTTGTTCAGGAGCGCCTCAAACCTGGTTCCGCGTTGCTGCGGGTTGGCCATGCCAAACAGTGAAACGAGTTCGCGGTAGAGCGTCTGTCGCTCCTCGCGCCTCCGCTGCGCCGCCTCGGCCGCTTCGCGTTGCGGACGCAGCCGGTCCTCGCGCTCACGGTCGCGCTCCTGCTGCATCCGCGTGAAGGAATCCTTCACGTTCACCATCTGGCGCACCTTGGCAACCAGCCCTTCGGCCTGGCCCGACTTGTCCGGCCAGCAGGTAGAGAAGTCCTCCCACTCGACGACGCGCTTCACGATCTCCCGGCGTACACGCAGCCCGGTGTCACCTAGCTGGTTGACCCGCTCAATAACGGTTCTGGCGATTTCGTACTTGCTGATCGAGTCGCGGTCCGCATCGACCCTGTGCTGAAGATCGGCCAGCAGTGCATCTGCAATACCTCTACCACGGAAGAACCCCAGGACATCCTGCTTCGATCGGTGCAACACGGGGATGGTGTCGATCAAGAGGCTCACGAGGTCTGGTGGATAGTGGTAAGGATCGTTGACCATGATCATCTCCAACAAGGAAGCCGACCGGTCATTCTCGCACAGCCACCCAGGCGAGCTGACGACCGTCGGACCCCACGAGAGCGGGTTGAGGGGCGACTTCCAGCTGCCTGGCGATCCGCTCCAGCGACTTCAGGGTCAGCTTCCACTCGCCTCGCTCCAACCCGCCCATGTACGTGCGATGCACGCTGGCTACATCTGCGAATCGCTCCTGCCTGAGCCCGCGCTCAAGTCGATAGGCCCGCTGCTTGCGACCTACCATCCGTTGCGGATCACCCTCCATCGGTTACAGAGTGTTGCGATCCGCTGGCAATCGGCGCCGCGCGGACGTCCGCAGGTCAGGTCGCCGACTTGGACATCGACTGGCCTGCCTCTAGTGTCGACTTAGACGGGAAACCTGGCGACGCACGGTCGAAAGTTCCGTGTCTCACGCGTGGGCGTGGCAGGATTTCTCTCAAAGATCTACAGGGGACACGAGAACGGCCGAGCCCGGCCAGACCAGCAGGAAACGCCTCACTTCGTCGCACCGTCAACTTGTTCGAACAGAGCTCGCCCAATCGCGCGCCGCATGGCCATTGCAGCAACTGCAGTTGGCAGGCTCGGAGCTGTGTCGGGCGGCGTGTGAGCCAGGTGCTATGGCTATGGAATAGCTCGATTTTGCCATTTTTGGACTATTTTGAGTCCGTAATTTGCTGCATCGATCAGCGCCTGATTATGTCCGCGGGTTTCGACCGCGGCTGCACCACGGCTTTACTCGTGATCATATTTTGCTCCTACTCGACGTGCGACCGGGATATTCGCTCTCCGCATCGCTCCGGGCTTCACCTGTGTCAGATTCCCCCTGCGGGACCATCGACAGCAGTGCAAGCATGGATAGGCCTCATCGCGCAGGGGGACGGCTTTTCGAAAGAGTGGTCAATATTTCTCCGGCGCTACGATCGAGTGATCGGATAGCTTCGCAGACTCGAGTGGCGGATCGACGATCTCTGGTTCCACCAGGATTCTGCGCGGTGGATCGCCATGTATCGCATTGGCTAGCAGCTCAACGACTTTCTCGGCCCAGGCGCCCGCAGGCTGTCTGAGCGTCATCCACCTTGACTCAGCGGTACGACGTGCTGGAAGGTCGTCGCAACCGGCTAGTAGTAACTCGGTCGGATCGCGAGGATCCGAAAGACGCAAACTGATGCGGCGGCCAGCGCGCGGTGCCGCGGCGCTTACAAGCATTGCGAAGGCATCGCTGTCACATACGACCGCATCGGGTTGTCGTTTCCTCAGCCAGGCTGCAATCCGCTCTATCTCGGCGAGATCGTCTGTCGCCTGATAGGGCCTGTCGAGACGGGGTACACCCTCGGGCCGAATCCCAAGTGCCTGTGCGACTGCGCTTCTGCGGCGGCCAGGGACCATAGTTCCGTCTTCGGCGAATCCGTAGTGCGCAACCTTGTGTCGGCTGCAGCCAGCAGCACACAGTCGTCCGACCATCGCCTTGAAACCCTGCGCGTCATTGATGTCAGTGTTAAAGCGGCGCTCAGCGTGTTCCGGCGTCCCCAGAACCACGTAGGGGATACGGTCTTCATCCATCCACGATAGCCGTTCGTCGCCCACACGCGGGTCATCAACGACAAACGCGTTTACGCGTTGTCGCGAAAAGACCTCCTGATAGGCACGCGGCGCAATCGTTCGGCCGAATCGGAAGAGCCAATCCTCGTGGTTCTCGTGCTCATATCCTGGAATGGCCGGGTCGACCACGAAGGGGGCAACACGCCCGCCCTGACGCTGGATTGCCAAGGTGCACGCGTAGAAGGTTGCAATGAAGATCGGGTTCGGAGACGTCCAAGAGCGGGGCACCTCGTAGCCGATCGTCTTCCCGGCAAGAGTCCCCCGTCGATGTGTCGCCGGTCGCCACCCGTAGTCGGCCACGACGTCAGCGATCTGGCGCCGAGTCTTAGCACCTAGCTTGCTAGGCCGGCTGAAGAAATTCTTGACCATGTTCGTAGTCGTGTGGGCTTGCTCCGCGATCGCCGTGTAGTGCTCGTCGGTTTTCGGTCGTCCTCGCCCACTCCCCGGGACCTTCGGATCGTCGTTCGGCTCAAACCCAGCCACTGTACCTCCTCACAAGAAACGGTAGGTCAAGGTTTCCCATGCCGAACCGTTTGACGTGCCCGGAACCTGATCATCACACTCGCCAACGCCGGAGCAGTCAAGGAAAGGGTCAAGGAAAACCGGCCCAGAATGAATCCACGGAAAGGCTCCCTTAGGGGCCGAGGCGAGATGAGGTCATGAGATGGGCAAGAAGATGTGGGTTGCAGCGGTCACAGGGCTGGGTATGGGCGGGGTCGCACTAGTGATCGTTAGCGTCACAGGCGCGTTCGGTGGCGACGCAAACAGCGGCAGCCAGACTTGCAACGTCACCGGCAGCAACAACGTGACCTGCGGTCAGCAAGTTGGCCCGATCCAACCGTCAACTCCTTCCGTCTCCACGGAACCGTCAACCCCGCAGATGACGCCGCAAGCCGCCACGGCGCCTACCGATTTTTTGGCAACGTACTGCGCCCAATGGGGCCGCAAGCCTGTGCTCCGGACATCCACCACCGACGGCTGGCGATGCGCAAAGCCTGGAGCCGACGACCAGTCCGTCAGCATGGATGACATCTGCCACCTGATCAGAAACTCCCAATCCCGCGCCCTTGCCGCTGACGCCGACGATCCTCGCTCGTGGACTTGCAGCTGATCAACCGCTGAGCACCTAGTAGAGCCGCGGTGCGGACACCAGGTCCGCGCCGCGTTTTCATGTCCACCGCTCCCGTCGCTACAGTCCTGCCGCCGAGGCCGATTTCGTGAGGTATCCCTCGGACGCGTCGGCATCCACCGCTTGTCGTCTGCCGCGAGAATAGAACTGCGTAGTGACTTTTTGCCAGGAGGGTGAGACCACCTCGATCAGGGTGTTGCCCCTGATGGGGACCACCATCTGGTTGTGTCCGTGTGCCGTCCGGCTTCACGACTGAATATCTTTCTCAATAGAAAGTTCAATTCCAGCTGGCTTCCAAGGTGTGCGATGCGGACTTCGAGCCTGCTTGCCCATGCCGAGGCGATCGCGGTTCCCTGCTCGCTGCGGCTGGCAGCGAGGACCGGGTCGGAGGTGGCCTGCGCTGGACGTCGCATCTGGCGAATCCGCCACTGGGTACAAGCTGCGCTGACGCCGCTCCTGGTAGCGGAATGTACTACAGGGTCGGGACGCGGCGGTCATCCCACTTGATGCCGCCAGCTCGGACCTTCGCCCAACTAAGTTCGCGTATCCCGACCTTGGCCAGAATCTTGAGCGCTCCGGCTGCCTCCTGGCGGGGACGGTGAAACCGGGTCACCAGCAGCGTTCCTCTGGTGGAGTTCCGGCAGTACTGCCAAGCCGGTACCCCGCACTTTGAGCACGCCATGCCAGCGCATGCGTTCCACGCTCGGCGCAGTGCGGCGTCGACGACGGCAGGCTCGCCCGATGCCTTCTTCGTGTCGAGGCCGAAGTACTCCGTCACCGGCCGATGATGGCAGCAATTCTCGCACGGCGCGACCGGTTCCTCTGGATCAACCTGTAGCACACCGCAGAGAGTCCGTGCTGGTCGAGCGGAACGGCATCAAATCCATCGGTAGCGACGAACTCGACGTCAGATCACCATGACGTGTGAACGACACACCGGTGGGACAGCAGGATCTAACGCTGTCCCACCGGCACGCATACGAGGAGCTCAGCTCCGACGTCGGATCGTTCCTCGACGTCGCCGGGCACCTCGGCAACCGGGCGTGATCAGTAGATGATGTCGATCTGGGGCGAGCGGACCGAGCCCGGCCACGGGCACTGCACATCGACACGGCCGTTGCCGTAGATCCACGACGAGTACTGCGTGCTGCCCCATGTGCAAGACACGTGCAGGCGCCAGTGGCTGTTGCCCGTCACGCCGCTGCATGAGCCCCACGCCCAGTTCGTGGTGCCAGAGTCGATGCCGCTGTAACAGGCCCCGACCGCCGCGGACGCGGACGTGGCGTCCCCGGCAAGGGCACTACGGTGTTCGTCACGAAGGCGCGTGGTGATCCAAATCGCGGTCGAAGCTTCCAGCCCACTGGCATAGACAAGCAGCTGGCCGAGGTGCATGTGGTCGCTGGGTTCGAGCTGGTTCTCGATGATCACGACCTTGCCGTCCAGGTCGACGGCGTGGATGTCGAGCCGGAACTCACCGACAGCAACTTCCTGGTCCACGACCTCAAGCGGCAGGCCGATCGCCTCGCTGAGCACCTCGATGTTCTCGGCGAGCCACGGAGTGAAATCCGCGGCCTCGTACTTCCAGACGTCTCGAGGACTGGTCAGTCGCTCCAATCGGCCGAGGCCGCGCGAATCGACATCACCAGAAGCCAAGTTTCTTCCAAGGTCAAAGGTGGGCAAACGACTGCGCCATCGGTGATGAGTCCGACGAAGGGCGACCTGGACGCCTAGGACGCAACCAGGTCAGATAGCGCCGGGACGAGCTCGCACAGGTTCTTGAGCTCAACGCGGTCAGCCACGCTGGACATGAAGTCGCGGATCACGACGGGCTCCTTGCCGAATCGAGCTTCAAACGCTGCTCGCCGCGCCGGCGACGATCGGCCCAGCGCCCACTGCACAGTGGAACTGCTATTGCGCAGGTAGTGGATCGGCCTCTCGCCGACGACGTACAGCTGCGCCCTCCTGTCGCTGACGTCCAGCACCAAACCGACGAGATCGGCCACCAACGTGCGCTGGCGCATTGTGTCGGCGCCCTTCCAGATCGAGACCTTGAACTCAGCGATCCGGTACGTGGTTTCGAGGTCGAACTTACGTTCCGGATCGTTGCCCGACGCCAGCGACGGCCGCCGCACTACCCTCTCTCCGGGGAGCAGGATCTTGGGCAAGGCCTGCAGGATGACCGAGGCGTGGATGAAGTCGTTGACGCGGCCGGCATGGCGCCGTACGAGCAGGGCTGCGTCAAGAAGCTCGGGCGTCAGCACGCCCTCTGCCGCTAGGGCGCCCGCGCGGTTGAAGTCGGCGTCGACGAGCTCGCGTTCGAGCCCATCGATACGAGCTGTCAGGCTCTCCTCTGTCAGGAACTTCACCAACATCGCGAAGGCATGGCCGACCGTGGCCAGGTCGACAAGAGCGTCGCCGTCGTGCACTCGGTCACCTGCCCTCACGTCTGTGGGCGAGACCGCTCGTCCACGTTCGCTCGGCATGGCGCTCGTGGCGAGCCCAAGCCGCCGGAAGATCCGGATGGCCATGTGCGAGATGAACTCGGCGCGTCGAATACCCGTCGCCAGCTCAAGCAGCTGCTTCGGCGGCCACCGCCGGCCAACTACCTCCACCCAATGCTCCATGAGTGGTTCCGGCGTCGACCGTGAGGCCGCCGCAAGTACGTCATCGAGCGAAAGCTGGTAGTCCTCGCCTCCGAGACGAAACTCCGTGGCCGGTACGAGCGGAACTTCGGTCACGGCTTCCGTCCCCTCTTTCAGCCTCGCAGTCCCGGTCCTTGGAAGTCGTCATCGCCGAGCCCTTGTTACGGGACGGGCTGGCCGCCACCCGTTGCCTGATGGCCGGATCTTGTAACTACAGGGAGCAACAGGCGACTTATCACCTACAAGTGCGAGGAGGGCGACATGAGCAGCCAACGCGCATGGATCGGACTAACCGGTGCCTACCTCGTGGTCGCTTGCCTCCAGCCCTACATGGCTGTGTCAACCAGCGCGACGTGGGCTTGGTTTTTGGCCGTCGGCTTCACTGGAGTAGCCGTTGGTTGCGGCATCGTCCTGAGGCGACGACGACCTGAACTCGTCAGCTTTGTCGAGTGTTGATACTGCGGCGGCCGGGACTGGAGTTGGCAGAGCGCTACGCACAGGCACCCGCCATCGCACCGTCAACACACGAACTGATGACTGTATGCCGACAAGCCTTCACCAGCACCTCACGAGATTGGCGAATCACTCGATGACAAGCGCCGACGAACAGACGTCAACCGAAGATCGTCCCGAGCCTGGCGGCGGTCACCAGATCCGGCACTCGGCCGCCCTTGAGCTGCCCAAAGGTGGGCGCATCATCGCCTCAGTAGTGTCCCTGGCGAGCATGGCAGCGGGCGGAGTTGCCGTTTTCGTGACAGAGAACCAAGTCGGCACAGCAGTGCTTTTCGCTGGAGGGCTCTTCGGCGCCATCATCGCATTGGGAGGCCACATTCCGGCCAGCATCAAGATCGGCGATAACGAGATGAAGATGGCGCAAGCAGGCCTGATTAAGGAGGCCGCCAAGAAAGTTGCAGGCGCTTCCCCCGAAGAAGCCAGTGACATCATCGCCAGCGTTGCCGGTAGCGCCGCTTCTCTTCTAACACCGGAGCCTGACAGCGTGCGTCAGCGTGCCATGTCAAGGCATATCGGCAAGCTGCAAGCGCTTAACGAGAACTACGAGCGCCTCGTCTACACGACGGTCAGCAGCTGGGCGTGGGCGAAGGGACTCAGAGTCAACGTGGAAGACTATGGGTTCGGCCTAAGCGTCTCAGGAAATAAGAAAATTGCTATTGATACAACTAGTAAATTTATCGGGAACGCGCTCATTAGTCAGGATATCGCGCGCTTCACCGATAAAGTCCACGCAGCCCAAGGGCAGTTCGACTACTTCATTCTCGTCTCAAATGTCCCTCTGTACCAACAACCGTCCATCATAGGAGGCCAGGATTTGGCTACCGAAATCCAGGGCTCCAACATCCGCTTCATCGTTGCCGAGGACCACGCTGCCATGGTCAAGGAGCTGATCCCCACCCTCGCCGAAATAGAAGCAGGCTGAAGATCTTCATGCGCCGCGTCAAGCGTAAGCACGAACCAAATCTTGTAACTGCTGAAACTTCCGTCACGTCCAGGCAGAGGACAGATGGGCCCGCAGGCCTGCCACTTTACCGGTTCCGTGTAACACCAGCGACCGCCAGCGCGACCGCTATTTCATCAAACCCGACGCAGACTGCCCCGCCCTTCCCATAGAGAAGAGCTTCGCTCGTGACCACTGACCTACCAAATCTCGACGACAAGCCAACGACCAGGCTCTTTATGCTCGAGGAAGTCGAGCGCGACATAGCCGAAGGCAAGCTCTACCCCGGCAAGAGGCTCACGCCAGAGGGCATCGACGCCTGGTCGACTTTCCTTCGCGTGGCCGTCACTGAACAGAATGACGTCTGGTTGGAAGGCAACTTCAACCAACCACAGTACTGGCTTGTGCAGGAGCCGTACGAACGGGCTGGTGTTCAACGGTTCCGTGCCGTCAACCGAAGCGCAGCTGTGCATACGCTGGTTACTGGTGAGTTTCTCCGCTTCTACCTGCGCGGCGTTTGTCGGCGAGCCCTCGAAGAAGGACGTCGACTACGCGTGGTCCGGCTGCGCCCGGTTAGTCAACCGAGGCCAGGGTCTGAAGCCAAGATCGGAAACGAAGTTGACGCCCAGGCTCTTCTCGATGACCTACGACGCAACCCGGGCATCGAAACCTTCCTTCAAATACCCGGTGGGCCGAACTCAGGGCTCGGCGTTGTCATCGTTGACGACTAACCCGCGATGAAGCCGGGCAGTAACCGCCAAGCAACAAGAAGAAACCGCCAAGCAACAAGAAGAAGGCCCTCCGGCGATGAGGCCGAGATCGCTGATCGAGCCGGGTCTCACGAGCTAAATGCAGCCTCACCTGCGCCGCCGCACAAGCAGCACCAGGACATGCCAGGCTCGCTCGCACCGATCTGGCCTGTTCGACCAAACAGCATTCAGAGCGACAGCGCCAACGAGCAGCAACCAGCCGGCGGTGGCCAAGCCTGCGACAGTCCACATCGCGATCAGCTGTCGCGCCGCGGCCGGACGGCCCACCGCAAGTAGAACTTGACGTTTCGGTCAACGTTCCCAGTCAGGGCGACTTGGTAGCGCGGCACGTCCACGAAGTTGGGTTCGTCGTCCGGCTCATCCAGGGGCAGCGAGAGCCCGAACTTGCTGCCAGTCAGGACGTCGATGACTGCCTTGTGGTCGGCGCCTTTGTACCACTCGATATTACCGAGCTGATGCTGTTCGAACCTGGCGGCTCGTCGAACATCAGATGGCCACAACATGGGCAGGGGAAGCGGTCAGTCACGCCGTCAGCGTCCCGCGCACAGGCCCCGGAGCGCCGCAGTCGCTCCGAATCCGTCGTCGCTGGTGAAGTTCGGCCAGGTCATCGGCAGACGGCGCGACCCGTGACCGGTCCGATTTTCGCCAGCTCGACGGGCGGTCTGCGCGACCCGAGCTACGTCCTGCGGGTGATCCGGGAGGTGTGCGGCGGGGACGAGTTGCTCTGGGCGACCGAGCACACCATGCGCAAGACGACGGCGACGGCGCTCGATGACAAGGGCGTGAACACTCGCCTGGTCGCTGATCAACTCGGCCACTCGCGGGTGTCCATGACCCGGGACGTCTACATGGCTCGCAAGTCGGTCAGCCGGGAGGCGGCGGACGCTCTGGAAGACCTGCGGATAACCAGTCCGACCCCAAAGACGGGGATAAACCCAGGGAGATGATCTTGAGGCAGTCGTAGGTCAGGGCGCTGACCAGGCGAAAGAGTGGGGCGCGTGGGACTCGAACCCACAACCTACAGATTAAAAGTCTGCAGCTCTGCCAATTGAGCTAGCGCCCCGATACGTCGAGGATACTGGTTCGGTTCATCTCCGCTCGTGCGGGTCGGATGTCCACTCCTTGGGGGGCGAGATAGGGCACCCCGGGGCATAGCCCCGGGCGGGTTGGCTGCGGCCTGAGCCAGTTCGGCGTCGCCGGTTTTCAAGCCCTCACGTGCGGATCGATCGGCAACGAGAGTCTCGCTTGGGTGGGCCATGGTGTCGGATCCGGTACTGAGTTCGGAGCGGGTTGTGTCGCTGGCAGCAGCCACGCGGGTGCGCTGACCGAGGGCAGTCGTCGCCACCCCAGCGTCGGGTGTCGCTATGACTCATCGCGACCGTGTCCGCATCCCCATGGCGCGGGCGGGGCGTTGAGTAGTTTCACCCGACTTTGTGGATGGTGGATCGCCGCGAGCCGTGTCTGCGTCATAGTGTCATCGGCTGATCACGCTCGGGGAGGGTGCGATGGACGGGTACAGGGTCGTCTTCGACGCGATGGAGGCCGCGTCGAAGACGGCAAGCCGGGCAGCCGTCGGTGTCCGGCCGGTTGATCTGGGCGGCACGCTGGCTGGCGTTTCCGCAGGTCTTGCTGGTGGAACCGCGATCGAGGCAGCACGGTTGCTTGGCGAGATGTGGACTCGCGAGCTCCCCGTATGGGTGAAGAACATGCAGGAGCGCTCCGGGCAGTTGGCCTCAGCTGTGAGCCGGTACCGGGCGAACGAGCAAGAAGCCGCCGCTGACCCGCGCGTGGCCGCCGTGCACAGCGGGCCGAGGCCGATCTGATGGTGACCGGGGCAGATGTACGGAGATGGAACCCAGCGGCGATCGGTGGCGTGGTCGACGCGCTCAACCAGCAGGCGGGACTGTTGATGCGCAAGTTGACAGTTGGTGTCGTCGCGGTTGCTGGGCTGCTGCTAACGGCCGGTTGTTCACGCACAACCCCAGGTAACGCGCAGACCACATCGCCCACGGCGGGGTCATCCTCGAGCGGTCCGGCTGTACCGCAGGTAGCCGACCCGCTCGACACGACCAAGTTCGAGAAGGACCCATGCGGTCTGCTCAGTCCTGACCAAGCACGTGCGCTCGCCAACTTGCTGACTACGCGGTTGGACAGCAAAGCCGCCGGTGGCCCGATCTGCTCATGGCTGGACGAACACCACAACGGCATCAGCTACAGCCTTATCCGCGGTGGCGGTCTGAGTGACGTCTACCGAAACCATCTGCCCAACGATCCCGGATACTTCGAGCCCGGCGAGAGCGCCGCCGGCTATCCCGCGGTTTATGCCTCGATTACGGATGGCCGGCCAAAAGGTGATTGTGTGTTGATGGTGGGTGTCCGGAACGACGTCGTGATGGTTACTGGGTCAATACTTGGTGGCACGTCTCCGGATCAGGAGAATCCGTGTCCGTTGGTGAAGAAGGCGGCAGAAGCGGCGATCGCGACGTTGAAGGCTGGTTTGTAGTGGCCTACAACGCGCAGCAGATCGTGTCGTTGATCAATGGCGGCAAAGCCTCGGGCGGATATATTTTCCGGTAGCCGCAACTCGAGCAAGATGGCCACACTGCATACCGAGCAGCAGAACCAAGCCGCTGCTGACGCCCTGAACAAGCACCGACGGGATCACTGATGCGCACCTTCCTGATCACTGCCGTCGCGGCCGCGGGCCTTACGCTTGCTGGCTGCTCCCACACGACGCCGGGAAATGCGACGACCGCTCCGTCGACGTCCGGTTCGTCCAGCAACGGTCCGGTCGTGCCGCAGGTGACCAACCCGCTCGACACGACCAAGTTCGAGCAGAACCCCTGCGACGTCCTCACCAAGGACCAAGCTCGCGAACTCGCCAACCTGACAACAACCCGGCTGGACGCCAAAGCCCCCGGTGGCGCGATCTGTGGCTGGCAGGACGAAAACCACAACGACGTCAACTTCAGCCTCAACCGGACCGGTGGGCTGGAGACCTTGTATCGAAACCACAGGTCTGACGACCCTGGCTATTTCGAGCCAGTCCCGAGCGTCGCCGGATACCCCGCAGTGTTCGCATCGATTTCAGACGGCCGAGCTGGGGGGACTTGCACATTGAGCGTGGGGGTCAGCAAAGACGTGGCGATGGTTGTCAGCTCGACGTTCTTTGCTTCTTCGCCGAACCGAAGCGATCCGTGTCCGTTGGTGCAGAAGGCGGCTGAAATGGCGATCGCGACGTTGAAGGCTGGCTCGTAGTGGCCAACGCCGCGCAGGAGATCGTGTCGGTGGTCAATGGCAGTGAGATGTATTTGCCGGTAGCCGCGACTCGAGCAAGATGGTCACACTGCGTCACGACATCGCCGATTGTTTGAAGCCGTCGATGTCACGGATGAGCACGGCGATGCTGGTGCCGGTGAGTTCGGCTCGTCGCAGCGCTGCGGTGACCTCCCACCCCCGCCCAATGCGTGGAGGGATCGCCATCACCGCCACCAGAAGTGCGCGAAGCACGTCGGCGACGATGACTGTGCGGCGCGGCCACCGATCGGCCAGCCCGGACAGCAGAGGTCCCGCAAACACGTCGGGCAGGTAGGTCAAGGTGTAGGTCAGCGCGGCCAGACCAGCTGAACAGGTGCGGTGCGGTCGCCACATCTACCGCCACGGCCGTTGTCCTCTGGCTATTGTGTCGGTCCACTCCAGCGGATGGTGTCGGGGAACTCGAGGTGTTTCCGCAGGTGCTGGTCTTCGGTGCGGCTGTGCAGCGGGAAGCTGAATGCTGACCCGTCCGGCCAGGTCAGCGTGCGCTGACGGAAATTGACCTGCGGTGCGTGTGGTCCGTGTCCCTGCCAAACGACCAGTGGCGGCGGCGCGTCGGCCGGGTCGTGGAAGGTTGGTCCGGTGTCCACGAGTGCGATGCGCGTCGGGGAGAACACCAACCAGGGACCCTTCGCGGGCAGAAGTTTGTCGGCCAGGTCGAGCGCCATGGCGTTCGCTGGGCCAGTGAAGCGGACCGCCCGCCGAAACGGGTTGCCGAGTTCGCCACCGCCGTGCGCCAGAGACAGGACGTAGAGCGCTGCGGCGCCGATGCCACGCAGAGTGTTCCAGAAGAACCGCCGAACAAGCCGTTTTTCTTTGACAGTGCCGTCCTGGCGCCTGCCGGGCACGTCAAAGCCCAGATCGTCGTCTCCCAGGCGCAAGACGATGACCGGCTCGTGCCACTGGGCCCGCATCAGCTGCTCGACCCGTTCCCGGAAACCGGGCCGCACCAAGGCCTTGTCTCTGGTGGCCTCGGCGCGCCCCTGCAGCGCGGACATCTTCCGCGCTGTTTGCCAGCCGCGTCCCTCGGGCACCGAGTCGGCTAACTTTCCAGCTTCTTCCTGGTCTTCTCCGGAGTTTGGTCCCCGCCGATCTCGCTCTTGTTGAACCATGGCTCGTCTCCCTCGGGGGTCACGGCGTCCTTGCCTTCTTTGTAGACGGTCTTCCCCACCGCGATACCGGCCTTCACACCCGCCCCGGCGACCAGCGGACCGGCCCCGACGGACGTGCCGAACATCGTGCTGAGCACCCGGTTACTCGGCTGGAAACCCCGCGCGGCCTCGCCGAACCCGAACTTCTTCTCGCCGGGCATCACGCCGACCCGCAGTTTCCTGGTGAACGTTTCCAGCTTCCCGGAGTACTTGACCAGGAACTCCATGAAGCCGTCGAGCAGCTTCCCGAACTTGCCGAGGTAGCGGGTGACCTTCTGCAGGACACTGGCCGCCTTGGCGATGGACGCGGTCATCGCGGCGGCGACCGAGCCGCCGAAGCTGATCACCGACGAGGCCAGCGCCGGCAGCCAGATGGTGATCAACCAGGAGACCAGCTCGGTGATGATCGCCTTGATCACCTCCTCGATGACCACCATGACCATCGACCACATCTGCAGCACCTCGGCCACCGAACCGGCCGCCGAACCGATACCGCGGATACCCGAGGAGAAGTCGCCGAGCGCTTCCTTCGCCGCGTTGCCTGCCTCGTCCACCCACTCGGCCAGCGCGGTGTCGCCGGTCTTCTCGAAGTCCTCGGCGAGCGCGACGAACCCCTGCGCGATCGTCACGAAATTCTCGGAAGCGTGCCCGATGGCCGGGCCGTCCCCGGTGACCTGGTGCAGCGCGTCCTGCAGCGGCTGGACCAGCTCGAGCAGCATGTTCAGCCCGTGGCTGACCAGCCAGCCAATCGGGTCCATGGCGAAGGTGACCATGTCACCGGCCGCGGCACCGACGAACGCCGCTCCGTCGCCGACCAGCGCCGCGCCCGCTGACGCCAGCTCGGCGGGACTGTCCGCCTGGGCCGCCTGCTGGGCGTGCTCGGCGACCTTCTTGCCTGCTTTGTAGATCGTGCCTGCCACCGGCACGTGGCCCATCGCGCGGTCGAGGTTCGCGCTCGTGCTCTCGTCGTAGGCCTGCACGTTCAACGCGTCGGCGATGCTCTTCTTCTCCGTCATGATCCCGGCTTCCCCATCGCGTCGATTTCCGCCTCGTGCTTGCCGAACGCGATCACTCCGGCGTCTTCGATGCCCTGGTACATCTCCGCGGCCTTGGTGAACTTGGTCGAGAACCCGTCAACGCCGTCCTTCAGCGCGGTCAACAGCGAGCGCAGCTCGGCAAGGCGGTCGGTATAGCCCTGCTTGGCGAAGATGCCGACGACTCCCCACGCGTCGTCGCTGACGTCGGCGGCGTCGATCTTGGCGCCGAACTTGTCCGCTTCCTGCTCGTAGAAGGGGAGCTGCCTGGCGTAATCGGAGATCGCGCCGATATTCGCCTGTATTCCGTCTGGCATGGTGTTTGTCCCTCGGAGTCGGAGTGGTCAGCGGCGGAGGACGGAGCCCTGATCGAAGTAGTCATCGTCGGCATCACCGGGCCGACGCCCCGGCCGCGCCGTTTCGTGCGGCGCCTGTGGCTGCGACGCAACGTCCTCCTCAGGGGTTCCGAACGCTTCAGCCTGGGCCTGACGGACCTGCGCGGACATGTCCACGCCGAACGCGTCACCGAACGCGTCATCCACGATGCCGGCCTGCTGCCGAACTGCCGCGGCCACAGCCTGACGCAGCGTGCTCATGATCACCGCGGACAGCTGCCCCGGCTCGAGACGCGTGGCACCCGCGACAAGCCGGATATCGGTGACAGTCCCACCCGCGCCCGCGATCACAGTGACAGTGCCATCCGGTGACGTCACCGACGCCTCGACCTGGGCTATGCGCTCCTGCATGTCACCCACCCCGGCGAACCGGGCCTCAGCCTGGCGCACTTTGGCCTGGAAACCCTCGAACTGGGCGATCAACTGATCCATGTGAGCGGACAACGAGACTCCCCTAACGCGGTATGTTCATGTGTGTTCACATTGCTACAGCTCTGAGCCGTACCGACCGAATTTGGGCGGACCTGATGTCGGACCCGGTACCGAGTTCGGAGCGGTTGTCGCTGGCGGCGACCCCGGCGCGCGACGCTTGCCAAGCAGCGGACGCCAACTCTGACGCCCTGCGTGATTAGTAGATCTGGTCGTCGGTGCAGTCGGTCTGGTCGAAGTCTTCGGCGTCGTCGACCGGTTTACGGCGGGGGCGGCGGGAATGGGCAGCCTTCGTCGATGCCGAAGGCGGAGGTAGTGCCTGCGGCGTGGGTTTGACCTGCGCTGGTGAGTCGACTCCATGCTGGCTGCCTTGAGCGGTGGGGTCGGGTTTGCCGCCGCGCCAGACGCACGGTGACCCGGCGAGAAGGAACACTCCGGCGCCGGGGTGTGCTTTGAGGGTCATTTGGAAGCCGTCGGCGTTGTTCTCCACCCACAGGAACTCGTTGGGCGGGGTGTCGCTGAGGATCCGGAAGTTGTTGGCCAGCCACCATGTTCGCAGGCTGGCGAAATGCGACGATTTCGCCGTTTCTGGTAAGTCGATGAGTTTGTAACTTCGTTCTGCTGTCACGCGGCCCTTCGGCCCGTGGTCGGTCGGGTCACTGCAGTCCCCGGCGAGTTCCTGTGAGTTCAGTTCGAGCTTGGTCGCGGGCAGGACTTTGAGCGCGCGGGTGATGTAGTCGTCGACGCGTTGGTTGGCTTCGTCGATGGTGATGGTCGGCTGCATTCCAGCGTCCTCGCTTCCACAGGAGACGACCATGGCCAGAAGCCCTGTCAGCAGGGCGATTCTCGTCATGTTCGGCACGGTGTTGTCTCCGGCATCAGTGCGTTGGTTTCCCGGCGATGATCAGGCCCAAGTTGTCCAGCGACTGCGACTTCGCGTTCCAGTACTCGCTGTGCGCCTTCTCGCTCATGCCCCCGACTGAGCCGGGCGCTCAACGCGTCGGCTACCGCGCCTATCACAGCCGGGTTCCAGCGGCGTACGTCCGCCCAGGTCACCATCAGACCGGCCTCGGCCCATGCGTCGCGACCACCCGCAGGTCGTAGGCGGCCGCGTCCTCGTTGGACCGGTAGTGCTGGGCCGCCGAGGACAGCTGCGCAGAGTAATCATCCATGTTCTTCGCCCAGGCAGGGATCTCACGGGTCCACATGCTGCTGAGCAGCCGGGCGGCCTCGACCGCCGTTCCGCCGGGAATTCCCTGTGCGACGCCGGTCAGCGTGCCGCCCAGCTCCACCGGCTGGACACCCTCTGCGGCCCTGGCCGCAGCCTTTGCCGCGGGGTCGATCATCTCGATGACGACCTCGTACCCACTCATCGCACCCCTCCCCGAGTGTGATCACTTGATGACACTATGACGCACTCAGAGTGGGCGGCGCTCCCTCTGTCCGGTAAGTCGAGTGAAAGTACTCAGATCCAGGGCAGGCCTCGGCCGCTTCTCCTCTCGACGGACTCGACGCCAATAAGTCTGCAACCTGGCGACGGCCCCACCCAGCGGTCGACGACGAGGACTTCGACCAGGTCGACTAGACCGACAACAATCGCTGCTGGGCGCGGACCGCGGCGGAGGTAAGAACGGCAGCGTTCGTGACCACCAGGGCCCCCATCCGAACACGCTCGGCAACCATCTGCCCGGACGTAGAACAGGTGTTCTCCTGTAATCCGCATGATCCGGGAACCTGTCACATGGCACTGTTCGTCGTAGTACGGTGAAAGCGCTCCGTGAGCGAGGGACCACGGGTGGGATACGGGGAGGGTCACGCAGTCATGCCTGAAACACCATCGGCTCAACCGGGACAACCAGCAGCGCCTGGTCGAGCGGGGTATCTGTCACCGGAAGAGCAAGCCAAGCGCAAAGCTCTGGATGAGCGGGCTGACCAGGGCATGAACATGGGCATGGCCAACGCCTACCGCCGCCAGCAGGAACAGGATGCCGCCGCCAACGCCGCTGCGGCCGGTGGCGGCTACCGGATGGACGCCGACGCCATGCGCGCTATCCTGCCCCGATGGCAGTCCATCGCCGACAAACTCCTCGAACTGTCGAGAAAGGGCGAGCGGCTCCTTACCTTACGTCCTCCCGCTGAGGACGAGGGGAGCACTATGCAGATCAAGGCAGCCAGGGCGCACGCTGAGGCGTATTTGATCAGTGTAAGAGCGCAGCGTAAGTACGCCCAGAATTACGCCGATGCGCTGCAGGCGGCGATCGAGAAGACCGAGCAGCAAAACCAAGCTGCCGCGGATACCCTGAACAAGCACAAGCGGGACCACTGATGCGCATAGCCACACTCGCCGCCATCGCAGGCGTAGGACTACTTCTGGCAGGGTGTTCGAAATCAACGTCGGGCAATGCGACGCCCACGTCGGCTACGTCTGGCCCGTCCAGTAGCAGCGGTCCGCCGGTACCGCAGGTGACCAACCCACTCGATACGACCAAGTTCGAGCAGAACCCCTGCAACCTGCTCAGCCCCGACCAAGCCCGTGCGCTCGCCAACCTGGTGACCACTCGACTGGACAGCAAGGCTCCGGGTGGCCCCATCTGCGGGTGGCAGGACGAGCATCACAACGACGTCAACTTCAGCTTCACTCGTGGTGGCGGGCTCAGCGATGTCTACCGGAATCACAGGCCCGATGATCCTGGGTATTTCGAGCCTGTACCGAGTATTGCCGGGTATCCGGCGGTTTACGGCTCGATTGCGGATAGCCGGGCGGACGGCACCTGCACGTTGATCGTGGGAGTCAGTAACGACGTGGTGATGGTGACGAGCTCAGAGCTTGGTGGCACGTCACCAGACGAGAAGAATCCATGTCCGTTGGTGCAGAAGGCGGCGGAAGCGGCGATCGCGACGTTGAAGGCTGGTGCGTGATGGCTTACAACGCGCAGCAGATCGTGTCGTTGGTCAACGGCGGCAAGGGCCCCGAGGACATGTTCGCCGGTAGCCACGAGTCGACTGAGATGGCCACCCTGCACCGCGACATCGCCGACGAGATGCTCCGGCTGCAAGGTGTTATGGAACAGCACTGGTCCGGCGATGCCGCAGGCAAGGCATACTCCGGCGCCGGTCCGCTCGTTCAGGCGTCACAAGTCAGCGGCGAGCATTTGCAGAATGCCCAGAATCTGTACACCGGGCAGGGAAGTTCGTTCGGTGACCTCAAGCAGAAGGTGGCGGCGGTCGGGAATCTTGGTGACCGGCCGAGCAACGACCTTGTGAGCGACACCCCATTGTCGTTCCTGTCGAACCGCTCGAACGAAATCCAGCAATGGGACCAAAAAGCGCAACAAGTCGTCGACGGCTACGGCCTCTACCACGGCCAGTCCACCGATAATTCCGGCCGATGGCCGCAGCAGTACGGCGAGCTCGGGATGCCGCCCAGCGGCGCGGACATCCAACCCACGACGGACCCCGCAGGGCCTGGACAACCGGGCGGACCAGGCGATACGGGCAAGCACGGCCGCGGCTCGACGGGCACTCCCGTGCCCGGCGGCGGCATCCCTCCCCAGGGCGGCGGCCACTCACCCAACGACGGCGCACCGGGACAGCCCGGGCCTGCTCCGCTGCCGTCTCCACCAGGCCAGCAGACCCCGCCGTCGCAGTCAACCGATACCGCGCCGACGGGCTACCACCCGCCGCACAACCTGGGCGGCTTGCCGCCGGGTATGCCCCCGGTGGGCAGTGAGTACGGCGATACAAGCAGGACGCCAAGCGGTTTCGGGCCGGGTGGCGGAGTGGGATTCGGTCCAGGTAGCGGTTTTGGTCCCGGTTCCGGTTCGGGTACCGGTGGTCCAGGTTCGGGTGCTGGGAATCTCGGCGCGGGGAAAGGATCAGGCGCCGGCGCGTTCGGCGAACCGCATGCGGGAAGCCGCGTGAGCGGCGGTGCCGGTATGCCTGGGCGTGGGGGCGCACCGGGCATGGGCGGCGCCGGAGCGTCGGGCCGCAAGGGCGAAGGTGACGAGGACATCGAACATCAGCGTCCCGCGTACCTGCTGGAAAATGACCCGGACGAGGCACTGGTCGGCGAACTGCCTCGGACCTCGCCGCCGGTCATTGGTCTGTAGGGGTTTGCTGGTGAGAGTCATCAACCGTAAGGTCATCCTGCCTGTTGAATGCCTGGCTTTCGGCGCAGGACTGGCCGGCGTGGCGCTGCCGCCTCTGATCAAACCCGAGCCGGTGTGGCACAACCCTGCCGAGCAGGGCCCGTATCAGCAACGCCAACGAGAAGTGCTTGCCGCGGAAGGGTTTCTTTCGGATAGCTTACTCAGTGACGAGTTCTCGGCGACGGTGTCCGTGCTCGGCCGCGGCAGTCAAGAATTCTCGGCGGTCGTGAACTCCCCGGACCTGGATTACGTGCTCCATGTCTCGGCCAGCGGCATGGACGCGGTCCTTGCCTGCTACGTGCCCTCCAGCGGGCAAGTGCTGCTCCGGCCGGCCAAGGCCGACGCGCTTGCTGAAGAACTCGTCGCCGAGTTCCCCGACGTCGCACCAGGTGCCGGAGTGGCGCTGTCGGTACCGGAAACCGATCTCCGCCAAGCCGTCAACGGCACACCACCACGGCGCGACGTCCGCCGCGTGCTCGACGTAGCCGCACTACCCCGGAACGGCGGCGGCCAGATCTACGCTGGATACCGCGACGGCATACACGGCTACCGCACAAGCGGGAACAACTACTGCACCTTCTACGACACAGACCAAGGCCGCTACCTGTTCTCCTTCACCGAAGAACCAGGCTACGACCGCTACGTCAACGTCGCCCAAGGCCGACGCGAAACAATGATCACCAAGACCAATGAGCTGCTGAACCAGCTACAGCGACGACCAGACCGCGACCTGTAGCCTCACATCCGGGACCTCGGTGCTTCCCCTCCCCCCTCGAAGCGCCGAGGTCCTCTCACAACGGCACGAGCATGCGGTAGCGACGCATAGTCGAGCACCTCTGCCGCTCCTGGAACCAGCATAGATCTCATGCGCCGATCCGCCTCAGACGTTCAAAGACCAGCGCACGCGAGCGCTCCCGGCCCGGGGCATCACCGCAAGCCTTGTCGAACGCGTCGAGGAACTTCCGCGTCTCAGCTGTGTCGTTGGTCCGTATCCCGCCACCGATGACGGTCGACTGGAAGACCTCGTCCGGCACGCCTCCTGCGAAACGCAGCCCTGTGACCGAGCCGTCGAGCATCGGATGGACAGCGGCCCTCACAGGTAGTACCTGAATGCTGATCCAGGGCCGCGTGTCGATCACGTTCACCATGTGCTTGAGCTGTTCACGCAGGACCTCGCGGTCGCCAACGGTGCGCAATAAGGCGCCTTCGCCCACGAGGAACCGAAGACGCCGAGTGGTGTCGTCGAGAACTCGCTGGCGGTCACTCAGGAAGTCCACCCGAACAGCAAGCTCATTCTCGTTCAGCGGATGCGGGTCGATAGAGTGGCAGGCCACCACACGCTCATAGGCCGGAGTCCGGAGCAGTGCGGGGACAAGCTCTCCGCTGGAGCAGAAGATTTCGGCAGAATCCTGTTCCATGTACCCCAGGCGAAGCAGCGTGCCGGGTAAACTCTTGTCCGCGTAACTCCTCCGTGGACGGCGTTGCGCAGCAACCCGAGCGAGGCTCATCAACTTGTCCCGTTTCGCCGGTGTTGCGCCGAGAAATTCCAGTAGTGCCTGGACTTCCAGAGTTTTGAGCATGCGTTCGCCGCGCTCGACCTTGCTGATCTGGCTGGGATCGCACTCGATCACCACGGCCATCTCGCGCTGCTGTTTGCCGGACGCACACCGCAGCAACCGCATCTCCGCGCCAAGCTGCCGCCTGGCCGCTGTTTTCCCGAGCGTCATCGGCCCCATCACCTCCGGCTCATCGCACCTAGCGAATCGGGCATACGACCAGGCCAGCATCGGGCGAGCAGGTTGCGGTATACCGGCTCCAGTGCGCCAAGTACGTTGGCATCGATCGGCGCTTCCGGGTTGTGCATGACCTGGCGCTGAACCTCGAACAGCAGCACGACCTGCCGCCAGTACGGGGCGAGATCGGAGTCGGCGAGATCACCGGGCGTGCAAGAGAACGCGTTGCGACGCAATGCGTCTTCATAGTCTCCCACCAGATGCAGCGTGTTCCAGGTGGTCGTGGACGGCATGGTCGGCATCGCCGGTTGATTAAGATCCGCATGCCGCAAGGGACGCCGAACTCCACCGGCACCGAGGAATGCGGAGGTAACGTGATGGGTGTACGTACCGAGCTCGAAACCGACAGCCCTCGCGGCGAATTCGTGCGCCAGCGTGCACACGAACACATCCATCGGCAACTCGTCGGCGATATCAGCTACGCGGACGACGCAAGCACAGTCCACCTTCTCGGCGCGGCGCAGCAATTGCAGTGCGATCAGTCGAGGTTGCCTGCCACCCGTGGCATCGTCGGAGACACTGGTCGCGGGGATCACCGCGACCGTCGTCGACGCATCGCGCCTGAGACGTTCCAGCGCGTCGTCGAACATCCGGCACATCTCGTAGTTGTCCCACCAAGCAGGCATCGGGCTCAGCTGCCCCACGCGGTAGTAGGCAAGCACGCGAGGATCGTTTTGTGCCCAGAGAAACCCTAACGCCTCAGCGAAGCACGCCGCGGGGTTGACCGGGTGACGCAGGGAGAACCCAAACCGGTCCCAAGGACGGGAAAGCCGGAAACTGACCGCACATCCTTCACCCCGCTGTTTCCAGTCCTGGGCAGCCGCCAAGACGTGCACCTGATGAAACGACTCGAACACCGGCAGTTGAGGCAATGGTAACGTTTTCACGCGTGCTCCTCAGGAGGACAGGAAAATGTGACCTCGTCCAGGGCCAGCATGTCGACGCCGTAGTGACGGTAGGCCTCCATGACCGACAATGGACTGTGCTGTTCTGCCCCAAACCCGAGAACTGACACGGTCTCGAAGACGGATCCGGCCTCAGGCCCTTCAACGCTTAGCCAGGTGTGTCCGCCGGGCATCTCATCGACGCTCAACAGTGCCCGGCCCAGCTGGTAAACGGTACCGAACCAGTCCAAGCGAGTCCTTGGCTCGTGTCCTAAATGAGCAAGGATCCGCAGCACGTCGTCGCCCGAAGATACCGCGACCTTGACTTCAGACTGGCCTCCGACCTTCCATGTCTCGACAGCTGTCACCGACAGAACACACTCTTCGGATGCGCCACTAGTCAGCGACACCCATTGCCGCATTTCGCGCGAACCATCGTCTTGACCCAATGCCTTGTCTGAAGGAATGAAAAACCACTCCGTGCACATCCGCCTTCGATGAACAAGTCGACCTCCGGCAAGCTGGATCGACCGAGAAACCTCCTCCGCGCGCACATCGAGTACTTTTGTGTGAAATTTCTTGGGAGACATCGCACTGCTCCAATCCTTACTCGACCGACGTGGCCGCATTTGCCGATTGTCAGCGGTCCAAGGCGGTGGCACGGGACACCTAGAGCAATGGTGGCCGACAGGCCCGGTTACGGCGTGCGTTGATCCGCATATGCACAAATGCGTTCGACGCATACAGAACGACGCCAACCGGGTGCACAATGACGGGTTCGCTTGAAAGGTATGCAATTCCACGGTAGGACGGGTGACATGAACCGGTCGGCAGACGGGCGCCGATGCCGTTGTGGCACCCGCTTGGCCCGCGATAACGCGGGGACACTGTGCAGCGCCTGCACCAAGGCGGCCCGCCAGCGACTCGCAAGCCCACCTGCCGTGCCAGCCGAGTTCTGGCAGGACCGAGCAGTGCGCGACGCACTCGAAAATTGGCACATGGGCGAGATCATCCGGGCCTTCCGCTTGCACCCGTGGCACGGCGAACCGATCCACCAAGCCACTGCTGCGGCCTGGCTCGGTGTTACACAGACGCAGCTCAGCCGGATTGAGAACGGGCAGGCTGTCAGCGATCTGACCAAGCTCACTCAATGGGCTTTGATACTCGAAGTGCCTGCTGAACTTCTATGGTTCAAGCTGCCCGGCACGACAGTCCTCGCCCACGAGACGAGGGTTGAATCGATGCCCGACGTGTTGCACCGGCTAGCAGGCTCCGCCGCGGACGAGTCGTTGAGCTTTGCCGAACAGGCGACCGAGCTCATGACCGGAGACGAACAGGTCGATCACCTACGCTGGGAACTGAGCCGCATCGCCGTGGACTATGTGCACGCGCCACTCTCCAGCATCTTCCGGGATCTGGTTGAGACTCGCGACGAGCTATTCGGCTTATTGGCGCATCGTCAGCGACCGCAGCGCTCAAGGAATCTGTACTTTCTCGGCGGCTTGTCCTGCCTACTATTGGCCCACGCCTCTCAGAACGTCGGCAACCAGCGAGCAGCTTTAGTGCAGCTTCGGACCGCTTGGACATGCGCCGAGGTCGCCAACGACGACGCGCTGCGCGCCTGGTCGCGCGGCACCGCGGCGTTGGTCAACGAGTGGACCTCGCACCAGGGCACTGCGGTCGAGCTCGCAACCGAGGGTGCGCGGTTCCGCTCGTCCCGCCAGTCACGTATCCGACTGGCAGCCATCGAAGCACGTGCTGCCGCCCGGATGGGGGATCGCAAAGTCTCACTTGATGCGATCGCTCAGATCCAGGCCGCTCGGGGCGGCCCAAGCGACCAAGACGACGTCACGGCGTTCGGCGGCTTGCTGAGCTTTCCCGAGGCGAAGGGGCAGTACTACCTCGGCAGTACGTTCGGTTTACTGGGTGAGCACGAGAAGGCGGAGCAGTATGCCCAGTCGGCAATCGCGGCGTACGAGACCGGACCGCCGGCCGAGCGTTCCTATGGCGACGAAGCGCTCGCCCGGCTGGACATAGTGAACTCACGTATTGCTCGTGGCGACTTCGACGGAGCAACCGCGGCCATCACACCGGTGCTCGAACTCCCCGCTGAACGGCGCATTCGCCAGCTCCACACCGCCGTCAATCGAACGTCCGGGCTGCTCGAGCAGTCGCGTGCACCAGGCGCTACGGCGTTGCTCGGTCAGCTTGCCGAATACCAGAGGACAGGAGTCTCGGCGTTACCATCGTCGTGATGACGACGACGATCGAGGACGCTGTCCTCCAGGAGGCGGCACGAAAAGCTGGCCTCAACGCGGTTGATGTGGAGCGGCTCAGACAGCACGCCAATACGATCTTTCTGCTTCGGAGCGAAGGCGTTGTCGCCAGGCTGGTGCAAGATCCGACCAAGGAACCTGCCGCTCAGCGAGCGGTCGCGATCACCAGGTGGCTCGTTGGACAGGGGTTTCCCGCAACAGAGCCTGCCTCGGTTGAGCAGCCGGTGCGCTATGCAGACTGGGTGGTGACCTTCTGGAAGTACTACCCGCAGGAACGCTGGCCAGAGCCACCGGTCTGGCAACTCGGCGCGTTGCTACGCCGGTTGCACGCGTTGCCGGCGCCGCCGATCCAAGCGCCGGCCGCGCGTCCGCTCAGCAGCTTTCTGGTGAGTGTCGAGAACAGCACCTTCTTGGACGATGCGAACCGGGAGTGGCTTCTTTGGCGGCGAAGCGAGCTGCTCAGCGCATACGACGAGCTTGACTTCCCTCTTGGCCACGGCTTCCTTCACGGTGATGCCTACCCTGGCAATCTCTTGTGGGACGGCGATCAAGTCCTGCTCGGGGATTGGGACGAGGTCGCTTTTGGACCGCGGGAACTGGATCTGGCGAACACCTACCAAGGCGTTCGGTTCGGCCGAACATCGGAAGAACTGGCCGCATTCGCGGACGCCTACGGCTACGACATCGGATCCTGGACGGGATTGCCAGTGCTGCGATCGCTCAGGGACCTACACACACTTGGCGCATACATCCGACTTGCCGACACAGGAAACAAGCAGGTCGTCGAGCAGCTCCAGCATCGAATAGCGACGCTGCGGGCTGGAGACGACGGAGCGTCGTGGCTGGCTCGATAGATAGAAGAGGCTTTTGGCCTAAACCTCTAGCCGAATCGGACTACCAGTCCTTGCCGGGCCGAGACCCACTGTCCTTGGCCTTCGTGCTGGCGTTGTCGCGGTGCTTGTCGGTACAGAGACGGTCGTCGGTGACGAGCAAGAGCTGGTCATGGGTAGCGCCGTCGGCGGCGAAGGTCGCGCCGCCGATCGAAGCGGTGACCGGCACACTCAGCCTATGACCGCGCCTGAGCGCCTGCCTCACACTCTCGTCCTCTGGGACATCGACCATACGCTGATCGAGACGCGTGGACTCGGGCGAGCGATCTACGACCGGGCGTTTCCCGCGGCCACTGGCCGACGGCTGGCCAAACTCGCTCAGATCGCCGGCAGGACCGAACCCGCCATCATGGCCGACTCGTTGCGAGCCAATGGTTTGGAGGCGACCAACCAAGCCATTCAAGAGCTGGCCGCCGCTCTGATTCGAGGCTACGAGGACGCGCGCGAGGAGTTGGCCTCCGTCGGGCGAGCATTGCCTGGCGCACAAACAGCGCTCGAGCGATTGGCCGCCAGCCCAGGAGTTCATCAAGCCGTCCTGACCGGCAATCTCCGCGCCGTGGCGCAGATTAAACTCGAGGTGTTCGCGCTTGACCACTTTATTGACTTTGCCAGCAGCGCCTTCGGTGATGACCATGCCGATCGGTCGGAGCTCGTGACCATTGCCCGGGAACGAGCCGCAGCCCAGACCGGCACTCGGTTCGCGCCTGGCGACGTAGTTCTGATCGGCGACACGCCCAACGACGTCAAAGCCGCTCTGGACTCGGGCGCCCAGATCATCGGGGTGGCTACCGGCAAGAGCAACGAAGACGAGTTGCGTGCGGCGGGGGCGGAGCGAGTGATTTCGAAGTTGGCCGATCTTCGGTTGCCTCGAGCCGTCCGCTGACGGCAGCGGCCCGGCCACTGCGTTCGGCAGGAACGTCAGCGCGTAGGTGAGCGCGGTCCACGTTGGCGAGCCGATGCGGTCGAACGCGATCACCGACAAGCCGATACGGGCGAACTGGTCCCTCGCCGTCGACACGGGGGTGGCCGCGAACAGCGCCTGGAATTCGCGGTGCCGACGCACGGACCGCGCTCCAGCACCTTGGTCATGCCGACCAGGGCGTTGGCAGCAGCACGTACCCATATCAGCGTAGAAACACGCATCACTCTAAGTAGTTTTACTTACGGAATATTCATTCGTTAGAGTGAACTAATGCATTGGCCGTTGTACAATAACGGCGTCACAGGTAGGCAGTGAGGTCACGAATGCACTGCTCAGGCTGTGTCTCATGGGGACTCGTAGAGGATTGACTGAACATATCGAGAGGAATGCATGTGATGACGGTGCGTGGAAACTGAGAGTCACGCTTCACTCAGCCGCTGCTCCCGCGGCGCTTCAGTACAAGGGGGAGTCATGGACTACGACCCGAAGGAGTTCGAGGCCGCCGTCAAGCGTTTGCTAGAACAGCGAGGCTTGTCGTTGATCGAACTGGCCCACCGGCTCAGTCTCAGCCCAAGTCACACGAGGAAGCTGGTCGACGGGCGCCGCAAGATCAATATGGTGCATGTCCGCAAGATGGACGTGGTTCTGGAGACCGGCGGCTACCTGGAGCGGCTGGCCACCGGCCAAGATCCCGAGTTCGTCTTCCCCCGTCCGATGCAGCTCCCGCCAGCGGTGGCCGGTTTCGTGGGGCGCGACAGCGAAATCGCGCTGCTCAATCAGGCGTTCGCTGCTCCGACCACGACTGGCGAGGCTCGCATGATCGTACTCGAAGGCCGTCCGGGCGTCGGGAAGACCAGTCTCGCGGTGTACTGGGCCGCGACGATCATCGACCGTTTTCCGGGTGGCTGCCTGTTCGCGGATCTGCGTGGCTTCGACTCGGATGAGCCTGCGGAGCCCAGCGATGTCCTGAACGAGTTTCTCCGATCAGTCGGTAAGTCCGACAGCCGCAGCACGCTCAATCTTGACGCCCAAACAGCGTTGCTCCGATCTCAGCTGGCCAAGAAGCCCGCATTGATTGTGCTGGACAACGCCGCCAACGCCGAACAAGTTCTTCCCCTGCTGCCAGGTGCCGGCAGCGTCACGATCATCACCAGCCGAGTCCACCTCGGATCGCTCGATGTCCGCTACGGCAGCGACCCAATCCATGTGAAACCACTGCTGGCCGACGAGGCGATGAAGCTGCTCGAACAGGCCGCCGGTCCGGACCGGCTCACCGCCGAACCCGATCAGGCCGAAACACTGCTGCAGGCCTGCGACCGGTTACCCTTGGCGATCCGGATCGCTGCCGAACACCTCAAGTCCCATCCTCACCTCAAGCTGGTGAGCATGGTCCGGGACCTCGAGCACCATGGCCTGGACATGCTGGACTCCGACGACAGGAAAGTGGACATCCGCGCGGTGTTCGACCTGTCCTATCACGCGCTCCAGCCCGCCGAGGCGCGCATGTTCCGCTTGCTCGGCGTCTTCCCTCGCACGGCCATCGACGTTCCGGCCGCGGCCGCGCTTGCGAACGTCGATCTCATGGCAGCACGCCGAAGCCTGGGCATCCTGGTCGCCGGCAACCTCGCCGAAACCACCACCGGTGACCGGGTCCGGCTCCACCAGCTCATCCACCTGCACGCCGCTGATCACGCCGCCGACCTGCCCGTCAAGGCTCGTGAGCAGGCTCTCGATCGCGTCGTGCGCTGGTATGGCGCGACCGCACTCAACGCAGGCAACACGCTCGCGCCAGGCTGGATCGGCCCGGCGATCACCGTCGACACCAGTGACATCATGCCCCAGGAATTCGACGACTACGACGAGGCCGTGTCGTGGTACGAGCGCGAAGGTGAAACCGTCCTCACGCTCGCACGCGGCGAGCAGGGGCCGCTGGCGTGGATCCTGCCGTGCGCGATGATGCCGTACTGGTACCTCACCAAGAACGTGAACGCATGGCTCACCGGCGCATCCACAGGCCTGGCCGCGGCGAAAGAAACCCGAGACGACCTCGGCGTCGCCCGATCACTGCACAGCCTCGGCGCGGCGAAACACCACCTCGAACTCGACGGCGAAGCACTCACCTACTTCCAGGAAGCGATGCGCCTGCAGGAACGTCTGCAGGACACGCACGGCTACGGCTACGCCGCGTTCGGCCTCGGCACCGCCTACACAGGACTCAACCGGCACGCCGAAGCGGACAGGATGTATCGGCTCGCCGCCGAAGCATTTGCCAAAGTCGACTGCGAACTCGGCATCGCGATCCTGCACCATCAACTCTCCACCGTGCACAGCGATCTCGAACAATTCGAGGATGCCGCCCACACCGGGCACAAAGCCTTGGAAATCGCGCTCAGTCTCCACTGTCTCCCGCTGGAAGGCTGGGCACACCACCAACTCGGCGTGCTTTACCAGCATCAGAACCACGACAAAGCCGCGCTACTCGAACTCGACATCGCCCTCCCGATACGACGCGCCAGCCACGAACCATGGGGCGTCGCGGAGACCCAGATATCCCGCACGGAAACACTTCTCCGGCTCGGCCAGCGCCACGATGCCCAAGTCGCACTCGACGAGGCCACGAGCATCCTCGAAACCCTCGCCGACACCCGCGTGCCTGGTGCCCGCGTTAAGCTCGCCGAGCTCGCCACACGTATGTGACCTGCGCAGATCGGACGCTCCGCGGCATCTTGAGCCACTTTTGAGCCACCTCAGGCCATTGCCATAGGACGCTTTACGAACAAGAGTCGATCTATGAAAATCACACACCTCGACGTGGCGACAATTGGACGCCAGCCATGAACACGACCCTAGATACCCACCAAGGCAACCGCGGAGAACAAGCCGGCCAGCAAGAACGGCCCAAACGCGACGGCCGCATGGCGACGGCGCCAAACACGCTGGCCTACTTGAAAAGCGAGTGCCAGGGACACCGCCACAAAGGCAGTCGTCCATACCGCGCTCCAGCTGGCCCAACCGGCCGCGATCCCAAGCACGCCCCCGAGTTTGACGTCACCAGCACCGAGCTGCCCCGCGAACGCCACCGCGAGCAACAAGAGAAACCCGCCCAACGCAACACATCCGCCCAGCCCACGCAGGAAATTCACAGCGTCTTCGCGAACGAGCGCGAGCACGCCGAACATCGCGAACAATATCGGGTAGAGCGGAAGCACCAGCGAATTAGGCAGTCTCTGCTCGGCCACGTCGATCAACGCGAGCGCCACTCCGACAACCGCCAGCGCCGCATACGGCACGAATTCGAATCGCGCCCCGATACGCCAGCCAAGCAAGACCAAGAGCGACGCGGTCGCCAGTACGGCCACGGCTCGCGTCCACCGACCAACCGGCTCGGCCGCGTACACCCGATCAACGATCGTGTTTACGGTCAGCCCCATCGCGCACCCGAGAACCGCGAGTCCGGCGAGCCACCACGCGGTCATGCACGTCGGCGTTCAGCGGATCGAGTCCTCATCTCGCCATCGTGGGCAACCGATCCTCTACCCGCATCTGTGTTCATCCAAATGAGTGACTCTTTCTTTGCTGTTCGGAGAACAGCCAGGTCGCTCCGCTTCGGTCGCGAAATCAGCCCTCGTGGCCGGTGTATGACAGTGATGCCGACATTTCTTGCCCGTCAGACGCCGCCGTCGAACCGAGGAGACACAATGGGTGCACGGACCACCAAGGCATACTCCGCCGTCGGAATGCTCTGCGCGGCGACGGCAGCCCTGGGAACCGTGACCGCATGCACTTCAGGCGACAACCAGCCTTCCCAATCTGCCATCGCTACCCCTGCCGTATCGTCGACGACGCCTTCGTCGGTCTCACCCACGGACCAAGCGAAGAAGAAGGCGCTCGAGGCGTACACCGCCATGTGGCATGACTTTGTCGCGGCTGGCGCCACCTCGGACTGGCAGTCGCCTGAACTCGGCCGGCACGCGACCGGCATCGCACTCACGAACATGTCCCGAGCGTTGTATGCCGACCGCTACAACGGCTTGGTGACCAAGGGCGAACCGACTTTGAGTCCTACCGTGGCATCCGCAGAACCTGCACTCGATCCGATCAAAATCATCGTCAGCGACTGCGGAGACTCGACGCGGTGGCTGAAGTACCGCGCAGACAACGGCCAACTATCCGATGACAAGCCTGGCGGACGCCGCTCGATCAACGCCATCGTCGAAAAGCAAGCCGACGGATCTTGGAAGGTTTCAGACTACGGCGTACACGATCTCGGGACGTGTTGACCATGCGCCGATTCGCTATCACCAGTGGCATTACGGCAGCTTGGTTGCTGTGTCTTACGGTTCCAGCTTTAGCCGACGATGGCTGGGGTAGCGGCGCCTGCAGCCAGACTCCGTCTCCCGTCTGCGACCTCAGGGCAGGAAAAGGCGGAAGCCCCGTGAAGCCCGGCGAGAAACCCGGTAACGGCAACAAGAATCCAGGTAAGCCTGGCTCTGGCAGCGGTGGAAAGGACAGCGGAGACACTCTCATTGGCGGTAAGTCGAATCTGGCGAGTTGCTCGTATGTGAAGAGCAACTACCAGCCTCCGGCCGGCGGGGTCGCGATGGCGGCCTACACCAAACCAGCGAACTCGGGCGGCGACGTGGTGCGCCCTGTCGCATACGCGCGCCCTTCAACGTCGGGCGTTGTTCAGCTGGCTGCTCAGCCAGCAGCGGGTAAGCCGGGGGCTTGGTACGTGTGGCAATGCTCGACCTCGGGTGTCCGGGACGGGTTGTACCGGCCGCCGGTGTGGATCGCGGATGGGCAGGCGCCGGGAGCGGCTGCTTTGCCGTCTCCGGCCGAGCTCGCGCAGATGGCGCGCAAGCAGTTGCGGCTCCCGACGCCGACGATCGCGGCGAATCCGGCTGGTGATCAGCTGGTGAACCTGCCCACCTGGATGTGGTTGTCCGGCGGATGGGGACCGGTGTCGGCGACGGCATCGGTGCCGGGCGTGTCGGTGACGGCGGTGGCGACCCCGACCTCGGTCTCCTGGTCGATGGGCGACGGCACGACGGTGACCTGCCGGGGCGCGGGAACACCGTTCCGTGCCGGCAGCGATCCGAAGGCTTCCTCGCCGGACTGTGGCCATACCTATCGTATTTCGTCGGCTCGTCAAGCCGGGCAAGCGTTTCCGGTGGCGGCAACGGTGCATTGGACGATCTCGTGGTCCGGCGCGGGCCAGGGCGGCACGTTCCCTGACATGACCACGACTGGCGACGCGGCGTTCCGCGTCGCTGAATCGCAGGCCCTCAACAACGGCGGCAGCTGACTTCCTCAGCAAGTCCCCGCTCCTCACAACGTAACTAGCACGACGTCATCCATCCGATCGCCGGTTTCCACGTGGCGACGCGGCGTACTACCCCCATGCCTGGAGGTCTCGGCGTGAGCACAACCATCGACACTCAAACCGACAAGGACCGCACAACCGATGCTCCGTGGTTGAGCGCGAAGAAGAAGCCCGCGACGTTCTCACGACTGCGTGGGGTCGGCCGTCGCCGGAGCATCCCGCATCTGGCGCTCGGCGGGCTGCTGGTCGTGGCGTGCGCGGCGGGTTTTGTGCTGATCTCGGTGAGCTCCGGCGAGCGGCGCCCAGTGCTGGCGCTGGCGCGCGCCGTCGTGGTTGGCCAGACGGTGTCCGCTCAAGACCTGCGCCAGGTCAGCATTGCCGTCGATCCCACGGTGGCCACTATGGACGCGTCTCAGGCCACGAGTGTGGTCGGCAAGACGATGGCCACGAGCCTCGCCGCGGGCGCGCTCCTCACTCCCGGTTCGCTGGGTGCCGCCGTGGTTCCCGTTGCGGGGCAGGCGATTGCCGCGCTGTCGTTGAAGTCGGGCCAGTTTCCTCCGGAGGTGTCGGCGGGCACACGGGTCACCGTGGTGTTCATGCCGAACCCGGCAGGAGGCGCCACAGGAACTCCGCCGGCGCCGGATTCATCGCCCGCGTGGCCGGCGACGGTCGTGAGCGTGACCTCGCCGCCGAACGAGCAGGTGACGGTCGTGTCGGTGCAGTTGGCTGAAGCGGCCGCTCGGCAGGTCGCTGGCGTACCGGCAGGGCAGTTGTCGCTGGTGATGCTGGCGGGAGGTGGGCGCTGATGCTGGTCTCGATGGTCAGTCTGAAAGGTTCACCGGGGGTGACGACGCTGTCGGTCGCGTTGGCGGCTCGCTGGCCGGAACCGGTTCGCGCTCTGCTGGTCGAGGCCGATCCGTCCGGTGGTGACATCGCGACGAGGTTCTCCTTGGAGTCGGCACCGGGGCTGTTGAGTCTGGCCGTGGCGGGGCGCCGCAGCGTCGACCCGGCGCTGGCGTGGCTGCACACGCAGTCCCTGCCCGGCGGTCTGGCGGTGGTGTCGGCGCCGCCGGACGCCGATCGAGCGCGAGCGGCGTTGCTGGCCCTAACCTCGGACCGCCCAGCACATGCGAGTGGTCTGCGCCAGGTCGCTGATCAGCCGGGGACGGCGGTGATCGTCGATTGCGGCCGGGTCGACGCCGGGTCCGCGGCAATGCCGTTCGTGCGCGCCGCCGACGTGATGGTGCTGCTGGTTCGCTCCCGTGCCGACGACTTGGCGCACCTGGCGCGGCGACTGCCGGAGGTCGGCGGCTGGGCTCGGCGCTCGGTGCTGCTGCTCGTCGGCGACGGCTACTCCACGACGGAGGTCACTCGTGAGCTGGGCGTGCCCGCGCTGGGCAGGGTTCCCGACGACGTCTACGGCGCCGCGGTCCTGTGCGGGCGGCCGAGCGGGTTCCGGTGGCGCCGGGGCGGGCCATCGCACTCACCGCTGGGCCGGTTCGCGCACAAAGTCGCCCGCACGCTGACAGCACAGACCGAACCCGCGCTGGCGCCGCAGCAGTTCGCCCCGGTTCATCAGCCGCCTGTTCTACGTGCGGTTCCCGGCGTGCCCGACAACCTTGTGGCGGCACAAGGCCTCCGTCCACCGCCGGCACCGTGGCCCGCCCAGCCGGGCTTCGACGACGGCGCGCCTCGAGGAGGTGCGGCGTCGTGAACTTCCCCATCAACGGCAACCCGTCCGGCAACAGGTATCCGCCTCCGGTCCCGCTGCGTCCGCCGACGCCGGCCGCGGTGATTCCCGGTCAGGCTCGCCCTCACGATCGTCTGGCCGCCGAGACCTTGGCCGCCCAAGAGCGGCTACGGCAGCACCTACGCGACGCCTTGGCGACCGAGCTGCCCAAACGAGTCGAAGCCCAGCAGCGCCGCACCGGCGCCACCGTGACCCGCGAGTCCCGGCACACGCTGGCGCGGATGATCCTGGACGACGCGGTCGCGGTGCACAGCGAACGCGAGCTGATGGACAACCGGGCTCTGGTGGGCCGCGATCTTGAGCAGCGGGTGATCGGCGAGGTCGTCAACGAGCTGTTCGGGATGGCCGGCCTCCAACCGCTGCTGGACGACCCGACTGTGGAGACGATCAACGTCAACCGGTTCGACCGGGTCTTCGTGCAGTACACCGACGGCCGCCGCGCCCTGGTCGGGCCGATCGCCGGGTCGAACGAGGAGCTCACCGACCTGGTGCGGCTGCTCGCCGCGCGGGCGTCGAGCCAGGAACGCCGGTTCGACCAGGGCTCCCCCATCCTCAACCTGCAACTTCCCGGTGGGGAGCGGCTGTTCGCGGTGATGGGCGTGACCGACGGCGGGGTGACCGCGCTGTCGATCCGCCGCCACGGCTACCTCACCGCCACCTTGGCCGAGCTGCGTGCCCGCGGCACCCTCGACCCCGGTCTCGAACAGTTCCTGCGCGCGCTGGTCAAGGCGCGCAAGAACATCCTGATCACCGGCGGCACCGGAGCGGGCAAAACCACGCTGCTGCGCGCGTTGGCCGCGGAGATGGACCCGATGGAGCGGATCGTCACCATCGAGGACGCCTTCGAACTCGGCCTGCAGTTCGACCCCGACATCCACGCCGACGTGACCGCCTTCCAAGCCCGCGAGGCCAACATCGAAGGCGCAGGCGTGATCTCCCAAGCCGAACTCGTCCGCTGCGGACTCCGCCTGAGCCCGGACCGGGTGATCGTCGGCGAGATCCGCGGCCCCGAGGTGATCCCGATGTGCAACGCGATGAGCCAAGGCAACGACGGGTCGATGGCGACCCTGCACGCCTCCAGCTCAAAGATCGCGTTCACCCGCCTTGCCTCCTACGCCGCGCAAGGCATCGAACGGCTCCCGCTCGAAGCGACAAATCTGCTGGTGGCCAGCGCGGTCCATTTCGTCGTGCATCTCGCCCGCGGCACCGACCGCACGACCCGCGTGGTGTCCTCGATCCGCGAGGTCGTCGACGCCGACGGCGCGCAAGTCGTGTCCAACGAGGTCTACCGGCCCGGCACCGACCGGCGCGCCCGACCAGTCGCCGGAACGTTGCGCGGCGACACCCTCGACGACCTCGTCAACGTCGGCTTCGACCCCGGCATACTCGAGCAGCCCGACGGGTGGTGGCCCCGATGACCACGTCCCTGACCCTGTCGGTCACTGTCGCCGCGCTGCTCGGCGGCGGCGCCGGAACCGGTCTGCTGCTCCTGGTCGTCGGCTGGCGCGGCATGGACCCGGACCGACCACGCCACACACGGTCCCGGCCGCGTTCTGGTCAGCGGGATCCGCATCGGGTGCTCCGGCTGGCGATCGCGGTCGCGGTGGCTGTGCTGACCGGGGTGGCCACCGGCTGGGTGGTCGGCGCGATCCTGGCAGGGCTGGCGTGCTGGGCGATCCCGCGCGTTCTCGGCCGCGATCCCGAGCACGCTCGCCGGGTCGCGCGCATCGAAGCGGTCGCCACCTGGACCGAGATGCTGCGCGACACCCTCTCCACCGCAGCCGGACTGGAACAGGCGATCCTCGCGACCGCGCCACTGGCACCGACCACGATCCGCAGCGACCTCACCGACCTCGCGGCCCGGCTGGAAAACGGGGAGCGGCTCGCACCGTCGCTGCGCCGGCTGGCCGAGCAACTCGCCGACCCCACCGGAGACCTCGTGATCGCCGCACTCGTACTCGCCGCCGAGCAGCAAGCCCGCCAGCTCGGCGACCTGCTCGGCTCCCTGGCCCACGCCGCCCGCGAGCAGGCCTCGATGCGGATGCGAGTCGAAGCGGGCAGGGCCCGCACCCGCACCTCCGTGCGGGTGATCGTGGGCACCACGCTCACGTTCGCCGTCGCGGTCGTGCTGCTCAACCGCTCCTACCTGTCCGCCTACGACTCCACCAGCGGGCAGATCGTGCTACTCGGCATCGGCGCCCTCTTCTCTGTTGGTTTCGCGTGGCTGGTGCACATCGCGAAGGTCGCCGAGCCAGTGAGGTTCCTCTCCCGCCCCGGCACAACATCCGGCTCAGACACTGCGGTGCTGTCCGTGGAAAGGCAGGTGTGACGCCATGATCACCGTATTGGCCTTGGGTGCGGGAGCAGGTGTTGGGTTGTGGGCGCTGGCTGTGTGGCTGTTCCCGCCGCGCCCCGCGCTCGGCGCGGTCCTCGCGCGCAGCAGCGCGCCGCCGGCTCCGCGGCCGATCGTGACCGCCGAGGACACCGGCTTCGCTGCCCGGCTGGGCCGCCCCTTTGCCAGCCCCTTGCGGGCGCTCGGACTTCCGAGTGACCGGCTCGCGCGTGACTTGGCGGTCATCGGGCGGCCGGTGTCCATGCATCTGGCGGAGAAGGCGATCCTCGCCCTCGCCGGGATCCTCGCCCCAGCGCTGCTGCAGATCCTGCTCTCGCTGGCCGGGTTGTCACTGGGGTTCGAGTTCCCGATCATCGCGGGGCTGGTCCTGGCGTGCGCGGGGTTCCTGTTCCCGGACCTGCGCGCCAAGTCCGAGGCGGCGAAGCTGCGGGCCGGGTTCCGGCATGCGCTGTCGGCGTACCTGGATCTGGTGTGGATCACGCTGGCCGGTGGCGCCGGCGTGGACAGCGCGCTCAACGACTCGGTCGCCATCGGGCATGGCTGGGCGTTCACCCAGATCCAGCGCGCGCTCGACACCGCGCGACTGACCCGCACCACCCCCTGGGCCACCTTGCGCCAGCTCGGCGAAGAACTCGGCATCACCGAGCTGTCCGAACTCGCCGCGTCGGTCAGCCTCGCCGGCACCGAGGGCGCGAAGGTCCGCGCGAGCCTGGCGGCGAAAGCGGCCGCGCTGCGCACACACCAGCTCACCGACGCCGAAGGCAACGCCCAAGCCGCGACCGAACGCATGTCCCTGCCGGTCATGGCGCTATTCCTAGGGTTTCTCGCGTTCATCGCCTACCCCGCACTGACGCAAGTCCTCAACGGCCTTTGAGTTCCCCGTGGGTTCGCGATTTCTGAAGTGCTGTTTGGAAGGAACTGAAGGGAGGGGACGTCGAATGATGTTAGGAGTGTACGTCGGTTTCGGAACTGGCGGATGCGCTTGGTCGGTCTGTGGTGTGGGCGTAGCGTTCGGCGCTCCCAATGCTCAGTCCGAACAGATCGGAGAGGCGGCGCAGGTCGCCGGCCGTGGCTATGGCCTCGTGCAGGATGCGATCCTGGCGGATGGCTTGGGCGGAAACTCCGATTGTGTTGGTGATCCAGCTGTAACTGGTCGGGCAGGTTCTTCCGGCGCTGTGCAGGTTGACGAACAGGTGCGGGTTGATGGTGTGGGGCCATCGGCGGGCGCGCTCGTCCAGCCAGTCGGCCAGTTTCGCGCGGACCGGCTCGGCAAGCAGGACGGTTCGTCCGCCCACGTGTATTCGGCCGTCGTAGCGGTCGGTCAACTTCAATTCGCGGATTTCGCGGACGCTCAGTGCGTGGAAGGCGATCAGTGTCGCGAGTGCGGCGCGTACAGGTTTGGTGCTGTTGACGGCTTCGCGCAGTGGTTCCAGCTCGATCGGCAGTGGTTGATTGGGCGGTTCCTGGATGCTACGCAGACGCGTGGTCGGGTTGAGGAACACCATTCGCCGAGCTTTGAGGACACGGAACAGCGACCGCAACGCGTTCAGCATTCGTCGGTTCCGGCCAGCCTCGTGTGGCAGCACGTCTCGGACATCCTGGCTTTCGATCTCTCGCAACGACTGGATGCCGGCGGCCGACCAGACGCGCAAGGCGGGGAGGGCGTTGACGAGGTTGCTGCGGATGGTACTGGGGTTACGGGGAAGGCATCGGGGACGTTGGGAGCTGCCATCGCGGAGGACCTCGAACCAGCAGCGGAACTCCTCGGCCATCGGCGCAGCGAGGTCGGCGGCTTGGCGGGCGACGTAGGCATCGAGGGCAGGTTCGCGGTCGTCCTCAAGCATTTCCGCCGTGGCAAGGATTTCCAGGACGGATCGCATGTTGCGCCACGACCTGCCGGTCGTCACAGCGGCGACGTCGGTGGCCTTGATGGGTGCTCCTGGAGTGTCCTGGATGGCAAGCAACAGATGGATGGCGCAGCGGACCATGACTTCCGTGTTCTGGCTCCAGCCATGCAGTGCGGCATGTTCGGCGGTCACGTGGTCGAGCGCGTCGGCCAGATCCGGGAGAGGTGGTACCAAGCCACGGCCGCGGGGCGCGGTGTGGTCGCGTCCGGTATCGAACAAGGCGAGTTGCCGATGAGCAACCGGATATCGGTGCGGCCACGCTGTCGGCCGTGGCAGTGCTGGCAGTGCTGGCGGTGGTTCGGGGCGTTTCTGCCGGAACAAATCGGCGATGAACAGTTGCTGGCCGTATTTGTTGGCCTCGCGCACGTCCACGCTGTGGTGTTCCGGGCGGACAAGATGTGCTTGCCTGCAGCACAGGCGGCAATAGCCGCGGGCGTTGACCAGGATGGTGCGCTGGCAGGACGGGCACTCGCGTGGCGTCTCGAAACGGTCGTGCCAGCTTTTGCAGGCATTGCACAGCCAGCTGAAGTGGCGGGTGGCGCCCCAAGCCAGACAGTCGAGGCAGCTGTCGACATAGGGGGCGGATCTGTGGCAACGTCGGCACAATCCGGCTGTGAAGTAGTTCTCGTTGGAGCCGCAGCGTTTGCATGTTGCCGGGCGTTTCCATACTCGTGGCACGCAGTCGTAGCAGTGGGTGCGTCCGTAGTAGGCGATGGGGTTGACGCCGCACTGGACGCACAGGCGGGGTTTGGTCATACCGGAGGCGCCGATCGGTGTCGGCCAAGCCTCGGTGTCACGACGGTCCCGCTGGTGGCTTCCACTTCCCGCGCGGGTTTGAGTGCGGCGACCTTGTCTGGTTCAGGTATAAGTAGTTCGGTCGGTGTGCATTCGAGCACCGAGCAGATCACGTCCAGGTCGTCCAGGCGGATCGTGGTGGGAGTGCCCGCCCACAGAGCCGACATCTTGCCGGCGCTGATCTCCAATCCGGCATCGGCGAGTTGCCGTCGCATCTCGGTGGATTTCCAAATACCGCGCTCGGCGGCCGTCATTCGCAGGTTCCAGCGCACCGGCTTATCCTTTCTCCATCTGCAGCCTCGCGGCTACCCGGTCGTTGGCCATCGCCCAGGCTCTTTCGACGTGGTCGTCGTGAACGTGGATGTAGCGGGTCGTGGTGGACAGCCACACGTGTCCCAGCAACTCCTGAATCGCCTTGAGGTCCATGCCTCGGGCGTACAACGAGGACGCGCAGTAGTGCCGCAGGCCGTGCGGGGTCAGCCGTCCCGACCACGCCGGCAACCAGCATCCGACCGCATCGGCCAACCCGGAGCGCAGCGCGTCATCGCCCACGCGTGTGCAGCGACCGGTATCGGGATCCCGGCGCTCGCTGGGCAACAAGGGGGCATCCGGGTCCGACCAATCCTCGCCGAACTGGTGGCGTACGTCGGTGAGCCACCAAGTGATCAAGGTGTCGACAGAGTTGATCGCAGGAACCAGGCGGGGTTTTGGGCCGCGCCCCCGGCTGCCCTTGCCGAAGCGGACATGCAGTTTGCCATGCTCACCCAAGTCGGGACGCCAGTCCCGGATATCCAGCATCACGGTCTCGCTGATGCGCAGACCAGCCCGCCGCCACAGCGACGCCGCCAGGTAGTCGCGGGCAGCGGGCAGGAACTTGCGCGCCTCGATCACCGCTGGCCCCCACGCGGCGAACAGCGACTCGACCTCGTCCTCGCTGGGCGGTACTCGAGTCCCGACACAATCAGTGCGGGACGGACGATTGTGCTCGTCAATGACCTGATCCACGACGTGGCCGGTCAAAGCATGGATGTCACCTTGGTAGCGGTCGACAAGGAAGTCGAAGAACCGTCCCAAAGCGACTGCCTTGCCAGCAACGGTCGACTTCGAGTTCCTGCGCTCACGCCGCAAGTAGTTCAGGAAACGATCCGCGTCCTCGGGCTGAGCCGTCCACACTGGACTCGCGAGGAACCTTGCGAACTCGAATACCACCGATCTCTCAGACCCAACGTAATCATCGCCGAGGCCAGCACCCAGCATCGCGATCGCGTACTGGTCGATCAATTCCTGCTCGAAGTCCTCCAGATCCTGCGGCGAGCACGGCCTACCTGCCGTGCCTATCGACCGCACCACAGCCAGCGACACCAGCACTCCAGATCGAATGAGATGACAGAACGCTCAGATCATCGGCAAGTTCTCGGGAATCTCGATGCTCTGTCGAGATCTCCACGCGATCGAGTGAACCCGTCCCGGCCTGCTGATAGGGCGTCACCAGCACAACTGACGCACCAACGAACTCAAGAGAATGCAGACAGTTTAAGGAGAACGCAATGGAGAACAACTGGATCGCACTGTGGACGGCGGTGAAGGCACGCTGGGAAGCACTACGCCGCGAACCTGAAGCCGGGTATTCGACCGAAACCGTGCTCGTGACCGCGTTGCTCGTGGTCGCCGCTCTGACGATCATCGCAGTCCTGGTCGCGAAGGTCACCGCCAAAGCCAACGGCATCAACCTGTAGCCCGCCATGCCCCCGCCGATACGAGTACTACTGGCCCGTGTAGGGATCCGCTGAAGTTGTCGGTGTGACCGGTGTTGTTGTCGGCGAGATGTCGGTTGGCCGTGAAAGTTGTCGGTTGTCCGGCATGGCACAT
>NZ_JBHWEB010000027.1:0-11030 GCF_042734395.1 Amycolatopsis sp. NPDC059657
GCGGTCTGGTGGTGTGCGGGGTCGCCTACGTCGGTGGAGATCTCGGGGGTGTCGCCGCCCGTGCGGCGGCGGGGGTCGTGGTTTTTGTTTAGACCGGTTAGAACCGGCCGTACCACTCACGACTCCTTGCCCGAGGTTTCACTTCAGGAGCAGGTGGCCCAGTCGCTTCGAGGTGGCCCAGATGCCGAGCCCGGCCATCACCAGCAGATAGGCGAGATTGCCGAGCATGGACGGTTCGAGCACACCGACCGAGAGCGACCGCATCAGCTCGACACCGTGGTACAGCGGGAAACACCGGACCACGGCCTGCAGCGCGTCCGGGTAGACCGACAGCGGGTAGAAGGTCGTCGAGAACAGGAACAACGGCATCAGCACGAGTTGGATGTAGTCGAACTGCGAGGTCGACCGCAGGAAGCTCGCGCCGGCCATGCCGATCGAGGCGAACGCGAACGAGATGAGCAGCGCGACCGGCACCAGCAGGAGTGCCCAAGGGCTGTGCACCAGGCCCATCGCCGCCATCACGCCGAGGAAGCCGAGCGCGTAGATCCCGCCGCGCACCACGGCCCACGAGATTTCGCCGATCGCGACGTCGAACGGGCCCATCGGGGTCGACAGGACCGCGTCGTAGAGCTTGGAGTGCCTGAGCTTGAAGAACATGTTGTATGTGGAGTCGAACACCGCGCCGTTCATCGCCGCCGACGCCATGAGCGCGGGCGCGACGAAGGCGACGTAGCTCATCGTCTGCCCGCCGGGGCCGGTGACTTCGGTGACCAGCTTGCCGAAGCCGTATTGGAAGGCCAGCAAGTAGAGCACCGGCTCCAGCGCGCCGGACAGGAACATCAGCCAGATCCGGGAGTAGACGAGGATCGACCGTTCCACGAGCGCGCTCGCCCGGCCCGCGTACATCGCGGCGGGCAGCACGCGCAGCAGCAGCCCGCGGCGTCCGGTCTGTTCGAGCACGTTCATCTCAGACCACCAGCCGACGGTAGAAGTTCCGGCGGGCCAGGTACGCGCCCACGCCGCCGAGCGCGCAGAGGAAGGCGAAGTGGCCGAGCATGGCGAGCGCTCCGGGTCCGGCGCCGGTGACTCCGCGCGCGAGCTCGTTTCCGTGCCACAGCGGGGAAAGCCAGGCGAGCCAGCGCAGGAACAGCGGCAGCTGGGTGATCGGGAAGAAGGTGCCGCTGAACAGGATCATCGGCATCAGCACGAAGCGGAACAGCATCCCGAACCGCTCCCCCTCGTCATTGGTCGCCGCGGCGAACGCCATGATCGGCGCGGCGGTCGCCATCCCGGCGAACACGCCGATCACGATCACGAGCAGCACCCCGGCGTTGGCCCAGGCGCCGAAGAACGCCGCGACCACCGCGTACGTCACCGCGGCCAGCAGCAGCCGGAGGCTGATCCAGAGCGCGTGCCCGCCGCACACCTGACCGGGACTGACCGGGGTCGCGGTGGCGGCGACGAAATGCCGCTGCCACTTGAAGCCGGACAGCACCGCGTACGTCGACTCGCCGACGGCGAACTGGATCGCGCCGGCGACGAGCAGGCACGGCGCGATGTACTGCAGATACGGCAGGCCGCCGGTGGCGGGCCCGGCCTGCACCTGTGACCCGAAGCCCAGGCCCATCGCGCCGAGGAACAGCACGGGCTGCAGGCCGCTCGAATACAGCGTCGCCTTCCAGTAGCGCCGGTACCAGGTCCAGTAGGCCTCGAGCTGCGCCAAGGCGCCCGCCCACGCACCCGGCACCCGGCCCGTCGACCGCGCGGTGGTCATCACTCCACCAGCGATCGGCCGGTGAGGCGGAGGAAGACGTCCTCCAGGCTGCTGCGCCGGACCAGGCTCGACACCGGCCGGAACCCTTCGGCGTGCACCCGTTCCAAGGTGGTCTCCCCCTGCGGCGTGTAGAGCAGCGCCCGGTCGGCCAGCACCTCCACCCGCTCGGCGAACCGGCTCAGGTCGGGCGGCGCTTCGCCCGGCGGGAACCGCAGCTCCAGCACCTCACGGGTGGAGTACTTCGCGATGAGCCCCGACGGCGAGCCCTCGGCGACGATCCGCCCGTTGTCCATGACGACCAGCCTGTCGCAGAGCTGCTCGGCCTCGTCCATGTAATGCGTGGTGATGATGAGCGTGACCCCGTTGGCCTTGAGGCGGAACAGCCTGTCCCACAACAGATGCCGGGCCTGCGGGTCGAGCCCGGTGGTCGGCTCGTCGAGCAGCAGCAACTCGGGATCGTTGACGAGCGAGCGCGCGATGGTCAGCCTGCGCTTCATGCCGCCGGAGAGCGATTCCACTTCGGCGTGCTCACGGTCGGAGAGCTGCGCGAACTCCAGCAGCTCCCCCGCCTTCTCCTTGACATGCGCGCGCGAGAGCCCGAAGTAGCGCCCGTAGACCTGGAGGTTCTGCCGGACGGTGAGCTCGGTGTCGAGGTTGTCCTGCTGCGGGACCACGCCGAGCCTCGCGCGGATCTTCGGCCCGTCGACGCTCGGGTCCATGCCGAGCACCTTGAGGTCGCCGTCGGACCGCGGCGAGACGGTGGCGATCATCCGCATGGTCGACGACTTGCCTGCCCCGTTCGGCCCGAGAAACCCGAACGCCTCGCCCCGCTTGACCTGCACGTCGATCCCGCGCACGGCCTCGAACTCGCCGAAACGCTTCACCAATGCCTTCGCCTGCACCATCGGTTCGTCGTGATCCACGCTTCGCAGCCTAGGACCCACCACCGACACTTTCGACCGCTTTACATTTCCGCAGGTCAGACCTCATGCGCGGTGCGGGCGGCTACTCCGGGCTGGGCAGGAACGAACGGGGCGTATGTGTCGCTGAGCGTTGCATAAGTGGCGTTTGTGCGCTCAGCCGACATGAGATGGCGCCCGCAACGCTCACGACCCTTTTACCCGACCTGCACGGTCAGGGTTTGGCTCACCCCGTTCACGGTGACCGTCAGGCGAGCCGTGCCGGGGCGGATGGCCGTCAGCACGCCCGTCGCCGGGTCGAACGCCGCGATGTCCCACGGCGCGGTCCGCGAGCCGATGCGGGTTCCCCACGCGCCCGTCCACGCGGCGCTCACCGGGTATCCCACTGGCACCTGCCGCCCAGCTTGGGTGAGCACAGCCGACACCGGCGCCGTGCCACCAGGAGCCAGAGCGGCAGGCCCGGAAATACTCAGCGAGTCCACGTTCGGCCGAGTCTCGAACCGCACGGGCTCCCGCCAATCGGCGGGATCCATGCGGACGAGTGTCCAGCCGACGAAACCGCCGTCGCCGGGCGCGGCCGCCGGCGCCTTGCCCGAGTTGCCGTTGATCAGGTACGGGACACCGTCCACACGCGACAAACTGAAGACGCCGGCGTGCGAAGCGATCGCGCCTGCCGGTTTCCCTGACGCACGCTCGAAATCGGTGAGCCACGACGTCAGGAGCGAGGCTTCCTTGCGGTCGGTCAGCTGGGATCCGCCCGTCGGGCTCGGGTCCTGGACCGGGTGGTGCATGGCGACCACGACACCGCGCACCGCCGGATCCCGCTGTGCGCCGTCCAAGGCCGTGCGCAGCAGGCGGACCTGGTCGAAGCCGCCGCCGCGCAGGGTGCCGCGCGAGGAATCCAGGAGTATCAAACGGATCCCGCGCACGTCGACCACGCGATGGGTCTCGCCGAAGGCGGCTTGGAACTCGGCGAGCCCGTGGCCGCCGTCGGCTTCGTGGTTGCCGGGGACGTAGTACCAGGGCACCTTGCCCTCGAGTTCCTCCAGCAGCACGGTTTTCGCGAGCGCGAAGTCGGGCGCGGTGCCGCGGTCGACGAGGTCGCCGTTGATGAGGACGAGATCGGGCTTGGCCGCGACGGCTTCGCGGAGCGCGCGGCGGGCCTGGCCGACCATGGCCGGGTTGTCCGAGGTGAACTGCGCGTCGCTGACGACGGCGATGCGCAGGCCGCCCGTGCCCGCCAGGCCGAGTGCCGGGTCGTGCGGGAGCGGGTCGGCGGGCACCTCGGCCGATGGCGCGACCGAGAAGGTCAGGTCGTCGAAGACCAGGCGGCCTTCGTATTGCTGGTCCGGGATGTTCTCGACGGCGTAGAAGCGGGTGAGCCGCTGCCCGGCAGGCAGCGCGGCGGGCAAGACGGCTTCGGCGTAGCGCCAGCCGGTCCAGTCGACGCTCAACGAGAAGTCGACGATCGAGGGGACGTTCGCGGCGTCGCGGAGTTCGCCGCGGACCCAGGCGCCCTTGCCGTCGCCGTTGATCCACAGGCCGATCTTCTGCGTACCCGCTGGAACAGCCAGTGGCACGGCCGCGGTGACATACGCGGCGCGCGTGGCGTTGGTGCCGGTCAGGCGGTAGTCCAGCGCGAGTCCCTGGCCGTCGTGGCCCGGCGCCTCGGACAGCGCGGCGCCGACGACCGCGGGGTAGACGCTCGCGCTCCACCCGGCCGGACCGTCCAAACCGGACGCGATACGGGACTCGGTGCCCACCGAAGTACTGAGATGCGTGGACAGGCCTGCCGCGGTCGCCGTGATGACCGACGCGCCCGTCGCCTTCAACGCGGTCACGGCGAAACCGTCGCCGGACGGCTCGACGCGCACGACCGAATGGTCGTAGTCGAGTTTCACGTCGTCCGGCTCGAGCCAGGTGCCGTAGCCGTCCGTGTCGTAGCCGAACACCTTGAACGTGCCGCGTGCCGAAGCGCCGGAGAGCGCGACCTGCTCGGTGCTCGTGGCCAGCCGGACCGCCTTGCCCAGCACCGAAAGCCCGAGCCGCCCCCGCGCGAGCCCTTGTCCCACACGGACCTCGACGTCACCGGGCTCGTGCGCGGTGAAGACGCCTCGCGTGACGCTCCCCCGCGCCGGACTCGTGGTGAACCACTGCGGCTGGGCCTCGACGGGAGCGCCGGTTTCGTCATGACCGCCCGCAACCAGCTTGCGGGTCAAGCCGGGCAGCACACGGCGGGCGTCGGCGGTGTCCTCGACCGGGCGCGGCGCGAACGCGGTCAGGTCACCGCTGCCCGCGGTCGTCGCGAAACCGATGCCGTTCGGGACCACACGTTCGCCGCCGTCGGAGGGCGAGTTGTGCACGGTCGGCGCGGATTCGCCTTCCTCGCGGGCGATCAGCGTCGACGAGCCGCCGCCGTCGAGGTTGATCGCGTCGGACGCGCCGAGCGACTTCATGTGCCTGGCGAGTTCGAGTTCGGTCATGCCCCGGCTGTCGATCTGGCGGCCGTCGATGGTGGCGAGCCACATCTTGCGGCCGTCCGCCGAGAACCCGACGGCCGTGCGCGGGTGCATCGCGACCGAGTCGACCGGCTGGATCTGCCCGTTCTTGACGAGCACCTTGTTGCCGCCGACCGCGACCGCGATCTTCCCGGCGTCGCTGCGTGGCGCGAAGCTGACGCCAATTTGGTCGCCCACTCGTACCGCGCTCACCGCGTCGGCTCCGGCGTCCCTGGCCAGAAGTACCGTGCTGCCAGCCGGAATCGGGCCGTCCGCGGGCTGCGTGCGCACCGCGGTGACCACACCGCCGCGCAGCTCGATTTCGCGAACCCTGGTCGCCCCGGTGACCGCCGTCCGCCGCGAAGACGTGCCCCACAAAGGGGTGTAGATGCCGAGGGAAGCGACCTCGGGGCTGTTGAAGTTCGACGCCGTCAGCACCTGGCCGCCCGGCAGGGTGACCGACGCTTCGAGGAAGACCTCCGCCAGCCGCGCCCTGCCTGCTTCGGTGACCGACGCGGTGAGGTTGTGCCCCGACGCGGGCGCCGTCTGCAGCTGGCTCTTGTCGATGCCGACGCCGATCGGCGCGCCGGAGGCGTTGATGTCGAAGAAGTCGCCGTTGACGCCCGCGACCGAGCCGGTCCGGCCGACCTGCTGCGAAAGCGGTGTTCTCGCGGAGACCGTCCCAGGGCTGAGATACGTGGGGCGCAACGACTTCACGGTCAGATCGACGGCGAGGGTGTCGCCGCGGATCCAGCCGAGCGGGTCGTAGCGGTCGAACTCGGTGAGGTTCAGTCCCGGCGCGACCGGCGAGGTGGCGCTGCTGGTGAGCAGGCCGTCGTCGGGTTCGGCCGTGGCGTAGGTGATGGGGCCCTCGTGCGCCGACGAGGCCGCCGGCGCGGCTTCGACGGGCGGCGGGCCGAGCGGGGCGGACAACGGGTCGGCGGTGGCGGGCGCGGTGAGGACGGACCCCAGCACGGCCGTGAGCGCAAGCAGGCGTGACTTCTTCACGAGCTACCCCAGCATCGAGTGAATGGTTGAGAACAAGCTCACCTGATCAGGAGGGCTGTGAGAAGGCCTGCGGGTGAACGCTCCCCGAACGGCCTAGGGCGTCATCCGGGAGGTGAGGAACGCGGTGGCAGCGGCGGCGTCCCCGGACAGTTCGACGGACTCGATCGAGTACCGCTGCCAGAGCAGGAGCAGCAGGTCCTGGGCGGTGCCCTGGGCGATCGAACCGGGTTCGCCATCGGCTTCGGTGACGGCGGGAACCTCGCCCGCTTCGACGGCGGCGAGGAACCAGGAGTCGCCGGTGTCGGTGGCGCGCAAGGAAAGCGCGGTGGTCAGCGGCGGCGGGGTGTGCCAGCGGGTGACCCGTGGCAGCATGGTCGTCAGCACCTCGTCGATGCCGTCGGCGGCGATGACCGGCGGCAGGTCGAGCTGCTCCCCCACCGCGTTCGCGGCGTCGAAGAGGTGGACGGCCACCTCTTGGGTCTGGCGGCGGAACCAGAAGCCCTTGACCTTCTCGCCCTGACCGAAATGCCAGCCGGGCGCGGCGGGATCGGCGTCGCCGAGTGCTTCGAGCAGGCCACGGGCGGCGTTGCCGTACCAGTCGGCGAGTTCGCCGCCGGGGTCGCTGTCGAACTCCTGCGGCTGCGGCTCACCGGTCACGATGATCTTGGTGGCCCACAGGTGCACGTTGCCCAGGTGGATCGCCAGGTCGCGCAGCCGCCAGTCGCCGCAGGACGGCACGGGAGCGTCCGCGTCGCCCGTGCGGACGACGCGTTCGAACTCCCCCACCAGGTGACGCAGGTGCGGGAGGTATTCGGCTGGCGCGAGCGGCATGACATGGCCTCCAAGGTGTCGTGAGTGTTCCCGACGGTTAGAACCGCCGGGAACACTCACGAGTCTTTCAGAGGTCGGGGAACCAGAGCTTGAGCTCGCGCTCGGCCGACTCCGGCGAGTCCGAGCCGTGCACCAGGTTGTACTGGGTCTCCAGCGCGAAGTCGCCGCGGATGGTGCCGGGGGTGGCCTTCTCGACCGGGTCGGTGCCGCCGGCGAGCTGGCGGAACGCGGCGATCGCGCGCGGGCCCTCGACGGCGAGCGCGACGAGCGGGCCCGAGGTGATGAACTCGAGGAGGTCACCGAAGAACGGGCGCTCCTTGTGCTCGGCGTAGTGCTCCTCGGCGACCGAGCGCTCGACGGTGCGCAGTTCCAGCGCGGCCAGCTTCAGGCCCTTGCGCTCGATCCGCGAGACGACCTCGCCGACCAGGCCGCGCTCGACGCCATCGGGCTTGACCAGAACCAGGGTGCGTTCAGTCACGACGGTATTTCTCCTTGGGTGGATTTCGTGTATTCGCCCGGAGCTTATCCGGCAGGTCAGCGACGCTGCGGCTGCAGGGTCTTCGACCAGAGCGAAGCGCCGGTGGCGTCACGCAGGTCGACGGTCAGCGCGCCACTGGATCCGTCGATGTTGATCTCGCCGAAATGCTGGAAACCGTCGGCGGGCGAGGTGTTCGCGGCCGGTGGCGCGTGCACGAACACGGCCTGCGGCCCGAACGTCGGGTCGAGCGTGTTCGGCCCGAACGCGCCCGCGTTGAGCGGCCCGGAAACGAACTCCCAGAACGGATCGAAGTCCTGGAAGGTCGCGCGGTCCGGCGAATACTCGTGCGCGGCCGTGTAGTGCACGTCCGCGGTCAACCAGACCACGTTGCGCACCTTGCGCTTGCGGATCTCGCTGAGCACCCAGGCCAGCTCGGTCTCGCGGCCGCCAGGCGCGCCGGGCAGTCCGTTCGCGACGCCTTCGATGTCCTTGCCGTCCGGCACGGTCAGCCCGATCGGCAGGTCGGCCTGGATGATCTTCCACGTCGCGGTGCTGCGGTCGAGCGCGTCGACGAGCCAGCGCGCCTGCTTGTCGCCGAGGATGTGGCCCGGCTTGGCGCGGTCGGAGGGGTTGGCGTCCTTGTACGTCCGCATGTCCAGCACGAAGATCTCGGCACGCGCGCCGTAGCGGAAATGCCGGTAGACCCGCCCGTCGACGGCCTCGCGCCGGTCGATCGGGTGCCACTCGTGGAACGCCTGGAACGCGCGCGGCGCGAGCACGTCGACGCGCTTTTCGGTGTATTCGGGGCGGTCGTTGAGGATCTCGCCGGGATACCAGTTGTTGACGACCTCGTGGTCGTCCCACTGGACGTAGCTGGGCACGGACGCGGTGAAGCGCTTGAGGTTCTCGTCGAGCCGGTTGTACGAGTGCTGGCCGCGGTACTCGTCGAGCGTCTCGGCGACCTTCGACTTCTCGGGCGTGACGATGTTGCGCCAGGTCCGCCCGCCGGGCAGCGCGACGGTCTCGGTCAGCGGCCCGTCGGCGTACACGGTGTCACCGCTGTGCAGGAACAGGTCCGGGTTCCGCGCCGCCATCGCGGAGAAGATGGTCATGCCGCCGCGCTCGGGGTTGATGCCCCAGTTCTGCCCTGCCACGTCACCGCTCCACACCAGCCGCAGGTCACGGCGGCTGAACGGCAGCGGTGCCGTGCCGAACCGCCCGGTCAGCGGCTCGCTGCGGGTCCGGTCGTCGTCAGCGACCACGCGGTAGTGGTACTCGGTGCCGGGCAGCAGGCCGGGGATGCGGACCTTGCCGGTGCCGCCGGTCTTTGGGCTCATCACCGGCCCGCGGATCCGGCGCGCGTGGCGGAAGGATTCGTCGCGCGAGACCTCCACGATCAGCCGCGACGGCTTGTCCGCGCGCGTCCAGACGATGGCGGAGCCGGTGGTCACGTCACCCGACTGCACGCCGTGTGTCAGCACGGGCCGGGGGCGTACCAGCGGGGACGCTCCCGCGAGCGGGGCGCGGAGTGCTCCGGTGGCGAGCACTCCGGCGCCCAGGACACCTGCGCGCAGCAGGGTACGGCGAGTCGGTTCGGTCATGCGCGGTTTGTATCCCGGCTCGGCGGCCAGCGGGCCAACGGCGGCTTTCCGGCTGATGAACCGGCTAGCTTCGGGAGCATGCGAGTCCCAGTGCTGGCGGCCTGTGTGCTGACCACCATGTCCTTGCTCACTTCGCCCGCGTCGGCAGGCAACGAACCGCGTGCCACGATCCGCTACACCGAACACGGTGTCCCCCACATCGTCGCGCGCTCCTTCGACGGCCTGGGCTACGGCTACGGCTTCGCCGCCGCGAAGGACAACATCTGCGAGCTGGCCAACGGGTACCTGACGTTGAGTGGAGCGGTCCCGGTTCCTCGGGCCGGACGGCCAGGGGAACGACGCGCTCAGTGGCGCGCGCACGAACCTCACCAGTGACCTGCATTTCCAGCGGCTCAACGACTCCGGCGTGGTGGAACGACTGCTCGCCCAGCCGTCGCCGCAGGGCCCGCTGCCCGAGGTCAGGAAGCTCGTCGCGGGGTACGTCGACGGGTACAACAAGTACCTCGCGCAAGACGAGATCACCGATCCGGCCTGCCGTGGTGCGGCGTGGCTGCGGCCGATCCGTGAACTCGACGTCTACCGGCACTTTTACGCCGTCGCGGGCGTCGCGGGGCGGGGCGCGCTCGCCGAAGCGCTGGTGCGCGGGCGGTTCTGCGAGCGGGACATCCTGAGCTCGCCCGCGCTGCGGGTGGTGCGGCTCCGCTAAACCTCGCGAGGCCTTAATACGGGCGCGGTGGCCAGTGTGTCGACGACGAGATCGGCCGGGGCCGCCGCGCCCGACTCGGGCCGCGGCTCGCCCCGCACCGCGCGGCAAAGCCAGTGCTGCACGTAAGCCACGTGCGGATCCGGCTCGCTCGCGGCGGTCAGCCGCAACGCCCTGCGGTAGGCCTCGGCCAGCTCGGTGTCGGGCAGCAGGATGGCGATCCGCTCGGAAGACGCATCCGTCGTCTTGTTGTTCGCGAGGCTGGTCAGTCGCTGCAGCATGAGCGCGGCGACCTTCCGTGCCACCGAGGGTTCCTTGAGCTGCGCCGCGATCTCGTGGACGTCGTCAGGGTCGTACAGGTCGGCCGGGGTGAGGTTCCCGTGCACGGCCGCGGCTCGCGACAGGAACAGGTGGCTGCGGACGCCGAGGTGACCGGCGAGCGCCGGCACGGCTTCGGCAGGCACCTCCCACATCGCCGCCACCTGGCGGCGCGGCCACCACTGGTCGCTCGTAACGTATGTGCGCTCGACGGCCTGCTTGGATTCCACGGCCACAGCGGGCAGCTGCTCCCGCAACCAGTCCACCAGACGTCCCGCGCCATCGCCCTTCACCCTCGGGCAGGAGAATTTCTCGCGCTCCGTGTGGAACTCGACGTCGAACCCGGAGGCCTTCCCGAGCTTGACACGTTCGATGACCGTGACCCGCCGCACCTGCCCGACCGGCACACGGGTTTCGCCGACCACCCGTTTGACCTGCAGTGTCCCGGTTTCCGGCAGCAACTCGACCCAGCGCACCGCACGCAGCTCGATCCTCACCACCACGGTCGCCACCACGATCCCGGCGACGCCCAGCACCACGCCGAGCACCAACGCGGTGTGCCAGAAGGCGGAAAACCCGAAGAACACCCAGACCAGTGGCACCACCAGCGAGAGGACGACCGGCGTCGCCAGCAGGAACGGGACGGCCACGCCACCGACGGCGTTCGCGGCGAGATAGCGCGGCACGCAGGGCAGGAACACCAGGCGCCAGCCATTCGAGGTGGCTGCGGTCACGATCCTGGGTGACACGTCCATCGGCGACCTCCCCTGGCGCGGTCGCTCCAGCCTCCCCCAATCGGCCCCGCGAGGGCGACGGCCACCTGGCCGAACTCTCAGGGACTCGTGAGTGTTGCCGCCGGGTTTTGCCGGGGGGGGCCCACACCGCTGATGTTTGGTTGG
>NZ_JBHWEB010000027.1:11040-51016 GCF_042734395.1 Amycolatopsis sp. NPDC059657
GTTCTGACCGTCGGGAACACTCACGACTGCTGTTGGCTGGGCAAAGTGCCGGCGGCCATGCGGCGCAGGACGTCCTTGCGCAGCCAGAGCAGCCACAGCCAGATGCCGCCGAAGATGAGCCCGAGTATGCCGACCGCGGGCAGCGTCACGATGAACGCGATCATCGCCACCTGCAGCGCGAGCACCACGGGCACCGCCCACGGCCGCTTGACCATGCCGCACAGCACGATCAGCGCGACCGCGATCGCGATCATCGACCAGCCGGTCAGCGTGGAGATGCCGCCGCCGACGTTCGCCACCACGGGCAGCGCGAGCGCGACCGCGATGGCCTCCATGATCAGGGTGCCCGACATGACGCCGCGGAACGACTTCATCGGGTCCTTGGCGGGCGGCTTGACCTCGCTCATGCGGGTTCCTTCCCGAACAGCGTGCGCGCGTCGCCGGCGGTGACCACCGAGCCGGTGATGAGCACGCCGCCTCCTGCCAGCGGCTCTTCCGGGTCGTCGTGCATCTCGACCAGGCCGATGGCGGTCTCGACGGCGGCGTCCAGGCTGGACTCCGCGCGGACGCGGTCCTCGCCGAACACCGAGATCGCGAGGTCGTTGAGCTCCAGCAGCGGCATCGAGCGCGGCGACGAGTTGACCGTGACCACGATGTCCGAAATGGTCGGTTCGAGTGCTTCGAGGATGCCGAGTGCGTCCTTGTCGGTCATCACGGCGACCACGGCGGCGAGCTTGCGGAAGGCGAACTCGTCGGTCAGCGCCTGCGCGAGCGCGCGGGCGCCGTGCGGGTTGTGCGCGGAGTCGAGGATGACGGTCGGTGCCGCGCGGACGCGTTCGAGCCTGCCGGGCATCTCGACCTCGGCGAACGCCTCGCGGACGGCCTCGGCCACCAGCTGGCGGTCCTTGCCGGCGCCGAAGAACGCCTCGACAGCGGCCAGCGCGAGCGCCGCGTTGGCCGCCTGGTGCGCGCCGTGCAGCGGCAGGAAGATCTCGTCGTAGACCCCGCCCAGGCCCTGCAGCTTGAGCATCTGCCCGCCGACCGCGATCTCACGCTCCAGCACGCCGAACTCGCTGCCCGCGCGTGCGACGCTGGCGTCGACCTCGATGGCGCGTTCCAGCAGCACCTTGAGCACGGCGTCGTCCTGCTCGGAGATGACCGCGACGCTGCCGGGCTTGATGATGCCCGCCTTCTCGGCGGCGATCTTGGTCACGTCGGTGCCGAGGTAGTCGGTGTGGTCGAGCGAGATCGGGGTGATGACCGCGACCTCACCGTCGGCGACGTTGGTCGCGTCCCAGGTGCCGCCCATGCCGGTCTCGATGACCGCGGCCTCGACCGGCGCGTCCGCGAACGCCGCGAACGCCATCCCGGTGAGCACCTCGAACTTGCTCATCTGGACCGCGTCCGGCCCGCCAGCACCGTCCACCATGGACACGAACGGCGCGATGTCCTCATACAGGTCAACGTATTTGGCCGCCGAGATCGGCTGGCCGTCGAGCGCGATCCGCTCGGTCACCAGCTGCAGGTGCGGGCTGGTGTACCGGCCGACGCGCAGGCCCATCCTGGTGAGCAGCGCGTCGATCATGCGTGTGGTGGAGCCCTTGCCGTTGGTGCCCGCGACGTGCAGCACCGGGTAGCCGCGGTGCGGCTCGCCGAGCAGGTGCAGCAGCGCGGAGATGCGCGCTGTCGACGGCTCGATCTTCGTCTCCGGCCAGCGCTGGTTCAGCTCGGCCTCGACCCGCATCAGCGCGTGACGGGCCTCGCGGCCGTTGGGGTCGGCGTGGTGCTCTTCGCCGCCCTGGTCGTCGAGTTCGTGCAGCTCCTGGTCCTCGGCCGCGACCAGGTCCGGCACGGGACCGAGCACCACGTTGTCGCCGAGCTGCCCGACGCCGCCGATGCCACTGCCCGGCCGTCCGCCCGCCTCGTAGGCGGGGTCGTAGCCCTCTTCATCGACCAGGTCCGGCAGGCCAGTGACAGGGCCGTCGTCTTCGTCGTCGTCGAAGGGCTCGTCTTGCCGCACACAATCTCCCAAGCTCGATACTTTCCGCAGTACACGAGTCTACGTGCGCGTTTACTGGCAGCATCGGATGCATGCCGTTCAACCACAACGACCACTACCACCCGCTGCTGCTGCGGCACCTGCCACCGGGGCCTGGCGTCGCGCTGGACGTCGGCTGTGGCACCGGCCGGTTCGCCCGGCGGCTGGCGGCGGCCGGGTTGACGGTGGACGGCGTCGACTCGTCCGGCCTGATGGTCGAGGCGGCGCGGGCCAGCGGCTCGCCGGGCCCCGGCAAGGTGAAATACCGCCAGGCGGACATGACCAAGGAGCCGCTGCCGATCGAGCACTACGACTACATCTCGTGCGTCGCGTCGCTGCACCACATGCCGATCGAGATGCTCGGCGTGCTGGAGGAGGCGCTGGTGCCCGGCGGGGTACTGGTGGTGCTCGGGCTGGCCAGGCCCAGCAAGATCCGCGACTACGCGCTGTGGCTGGCCGCGGCGCCGGTCAATCTGCTCGCACGGGTGATCGTGCACGCCGGCGAGCGGCTCAACGGCGGCAGCGAGCCCGCCTTGCGCGCGCCGATCAAGGAGACCTACCCGACGATGAGCGAGATCAGGCGGACCTCGCGGGACCTGCTGCCCGGCAGCACCGTCCGGCCGCTGCTGTTCTGGCGGTACCTGCTCGAGTACACCAAGCAGCCCTGATTCCGTTTCTGTCAGTGCCTGGGGCTAGCTTCGGAGGATGGCCACACTGCCCGCCTTCGACACCGACGACCTCAAAGACGTCGTCGGTGCGGCGACGTACGCCCGCGGCGTCGAGCACGCGAAGCGGTACGCCATCGTGGAGCCGTCGTGGAGTCCCGCGAAGGGCACGCTGAGCGGCCCGGTGCCCGGCAGCCGGGGAGACACCTACCGCGCGACGGTCTATTTCCACACCATCGAGGGCGACCCCGCCGAGCTGCAAGCCGGTCAGTGCACGTGCCCGGTCGGCTACAACTGCAAGCACGTCACGGCGCTCGTGCTGGCCGCGGCCGATGCCGGTCAGCGTGCCGCACGGCCGGTGTCCTGGGAGACCTCGCTTGGCTACCTGCTCGAGCACGAGCCGGTCACCCAGCGGACACCGCTCGCGATCGAGCTGACGCTGACCGGGCGCAGCCCGCTGGCCAAGCTGGTGAAGCAGGGCAAGCGCGGCTGGATCGGCAGCGGGCTGAGCTGGACGAAGCTGGCCTCGCTGCAGCACTACGACGAGCATCCCGGCGAGCAGCTCAGGGTGCTGCAGGAGCTGTTCGCGCTCTACCAGGCGCACAACCCGAGCCGGAACTTCTACGGCGACGTGCGCACGATCGACCTGTCCGGGTTCGACAGCCATCAGCTCTGGCCGCTGCTGGCGGAGGCCGCGACGCACGGCGTCCGGCTGGTGCACGGCGGCAAGGACCTGGGCGACCTCGATCCGCCGGTCAACGGAGACGTCTGCCTGGACGTCACCACCGCGCCAGGCGACGCGCTGGCGGTCGCGCCGACGCTGCGGCTCGGCGGCGCACCGGCCGACGCGGTGCCGGTGGCGTTCATCGGCTCCGGCGGGCATGGCCTGGTCTACGTTGACCGCGCCGACACCGAGCGGACCGACGATCCGGCGGCCTGGCGGCTGCGGCTGGCCAGGCTCAGCCCGCCCGCTCCTCCGCAGCTGCAGCGGATGGCGCTGGAGCGGGAGCAGCTGAGCATCCCGCCCGCCGAGCTGCCGCGGTTCCGGGACGAGTACTGCCCGCGGCTGCGCACGGTCGCGACGCTCGTCTCGTCGGACTCCTCGTTCACCCCGCCGAAGGTTTCGGGGCCCAAGCTGATCGTGCACGCCGTCTACGGCGAGGAGCACGCGCTGGAGGTCAGCTGGGAGTGGGCGTACCGCGTCGGGGAGTCCAGGTTCCGCGACCCGCTGGGCACCAAGGAGGTGTCCGGGTATCGCGACCTCGGCCGCGAGGAGAAGCTGCTGGCCGGGCTGGACGTGCCGCCGGAGTTCGCGCCGAAGCCGCAGCGACTGGTCTGCGAAGGCGTCGACACCATGCAGTTCACCACGGAAGTGTTGCCACTGCTGAAAGATCGGCCCGAGGTCGAGGTCGTGGTGAGCGGGAAGCCCGCCGACTATCGCGAGGCAGGTGACTCGCTGAGCATCGGGTTCTCGACGGCCGAACTGGTCGGCAAGCGGGACTGGTTCGGCCTCGACATCGCGTTCTTCGTCGAAGGCCACCCGATCGCGTTCGTCAACGTCTTCATGGCGCTGAGCCGCGGCGAGACCCAGCTGCTGCTGCCCAGCGGCGCGTACTTCTCCTTGCTGAAGCCGGAATTCCAGACGCTGAAGCGGCTGATGGAAGAGGCGCGGATGATGCAGGACAAGCCCAGCGGGCCCCTGCAGATCAGCCGCTACCAGGTCACGCTGTGGGAGGAGCTCACGGCGCTCGGCGTGGTCGACCAGCAGGCCGAAGCCTGGCGGCGGCAGCTGGCCGAGCTGCGCTCGCTGGACGAGGTCGGCACGGTCGATCCGCCCGCTTCGCTGACCGCGCACCTGCGGCCGTACCAGGTGGACGGGTTCCGCTGGCTCGCGTTCCTCTGGAAGTTCGGGCTCGGCGGGATACTCGCCGACGACATGGGTCTCGGCAAGACCGTGCAGACGCTGGCGTTGATCTGCCACGCACAGGCTTCGGCGCCGTTCCTGATCGTCGCCCCGACGAGTGTCGCGCCGAACTGGGCGGCCGAAGCGGCCCGGTTCGCTCCGGGCCTGAAGGTCGTCGTGCTGACGGACACCACGAAGAAGCGGCGGCAGACGCTCGCCGAAGCCATCTCCGGCGCCGACGTGGTGGTCACCTCGTACACGGTGTTCCGGCTGGACAACGAGGCCTACGCCGAGCACGAGTGGGCCGGGCTGGTGCTCGACGAGGCGCAGTTCGTCAAGAACCACAACTCCCAGGCGCACCAGTGCGCGCGCAAGCTCGACGCGCCGTTCAAGCTCGCGATCACGGGCACGCCGATGGAGAACAACCTGATGGAACTGTGGTCGCTGCTGTCGATCACCGCACCGGGGTTGTTCCCGAACCCGCATCGGTTCGAGGAGTTCTACGTCCGGCCGATCGAGAAGCGCGGCGATCCCGAGAAACTCGACCGGCTGCGCCGCCGGATCAAGCCGTTGGTCAAGCGCCGCACCAAAGAGCAGGTCGCCACGGATCTGCCCGAGAAGCAGGAACAGGTGCTCGAAGTCGACCTGCATCCCAAGCACCGCAGGCTTTACCAGACGCATCTGCAGCGGGAACGGCAGAAGATACTGGGCCTGGCCAAGGATTTCGACAAGAACCGGTTCACCATCTTCCAGTCGCTGACGTTGCTGCGGCGGCTGAGCCTCGACGCGGGACTGGTCGACGAGGAGCACAAAGGCCTGCCCAGCGCCAAGGTCGACGCGCTGGTGGAACAGCTCCAGGACGTGACCGGCAGCGGGCACCGGGCGCTGGTGTTCAGCCAGTTCACCGGTTTTCTCGACGTGGTAAGGAAAAGGCTCGAAGCCGAGTCGATCACCTACTGCTATCTCGACGGCAGTACCCGGCGCCGGGGTGAGGTCATCGAGCGGTTCAAGACCGGCGCCGACCCGGTGTTCCTGATCAGCCTGAAGGCGGGCGGGTTCGGGCTGAACCTGACCGAGGCCGACTACTGCTTCCTGCTCGATCCCTGGTGGAACCCGGCGACCGAGGAGCAGGCCGTCGACCGCACGCACCGCATCGGCCAGACCCGCAACGTCATGGTCTACCGGCTCATCGCCAAGGACACCATCGAGCAGAAAGTGATGGCGCTCAAGGCGAAGAAGGCCGAGCTGGTGGCCAGCGTGATGGACGACGGCGACGCCTTCGGGTCCGGTTTGGACGCCGACGACATCCGAGGTTTGTTCGCCTAGAACCGGAGGGCTGTTGGTGAACCACGCGTACTGGAAGCGAGCACATGCCGCACGATGAGCCGGACGAAGTGCTCGAAGGCGGTGGCCTCACCAAAGTCGTGCGGCGGGGGAACACCGTGCGCAGGCCACGCGGGCCGTGGAGCGACCGTGTCGAGCAACTCCCGCGCAACCTCGAAGAGGCGGGGTTTCGCCGGGCTCCTCGTTTCCTCGAGATCACCGCGGACGGGCACCAAGTGCTCGAATACCTTCCAGGGCAAGTCGGCAACTACCCGCTCTCCGCTGCCGTGCGCAGCACTCGGGCGTTGGTGACCTCGGCTCGTCTGCTGCGAGAATTTCTCGATGCCACCTCAGGTATCGCGGCGCATATGACGGGTGGATGCTCGCCGACCGAGTGCCGGCGGAAGTCGTCTGTCATGGCGATTTCGCGCCATGCAACTGCGTGTTCGACGACGAAGAGGCCTTGGCGCTCATCGATTTCGACGCCGCGCACACCGGCCCCCGGCTGGCTGACATCGCCTACGCGGTCTACCGGTTCGCACCGCTGACCGCACCGGCGAACCACGACGGTTTCGGCTCACGCGAACAACAAGCCGAACGCCTCCGGCTGTTCTGCGACAGCTACGGGCTCACCGACCGAACCGGACTCATCGCCGCGGTCATCGACCGGCTGCGAGACCTGGTCGCGTTCATGCGAGCCGAAGCGGCGGCGGGACACTCCGGCTTCGCCGCCCACATAGCCGCCGGGCACGACGAGTTGTACTTGCGAGACCTCGCTTACCTCGGTGCCAACGGGGATTTCTTCACCGCACACCTCCAGCCGTGACGGCCCCGGCTCTCCAGCTTCGATCCGAGATCGTTGGTTGACGCTAAGCAATATCGAAATCACCCGTTGTCACACCACGGCCGGGTGAACGAAGGTCTTGACCACCCGAACGGCGGCACCGGGTCCTGATCATCGCTGGCTAAAACGTGAACGGAGTCCGTGAATTCCGCTCACGAAACGGAGTCTCGATGCGTACCGCTTTCCTCGCCGTCGTCACCGTCGCCGCCGCGGCGATCGCACTGCCGGCGTCCACTCCCCCCGCTCACGCCGGCGTGCTGAATTACGTGGCGCTGGGCGATTCGTACACGTCGGGACCCCTGATCCCGCAACAGCGGAGCGACCCGCTCGGCTGCGGCCGGTCCAAGAGCAACTACCCGGCGATCCTCGCCTCGAGACTCGGCGCGCAGTACACGGACGTCAGCTGCGCCGGGGCGTCGACCGTGCAGATGGCCTACGCGCAGCCGACGGTGTCCGGGACCAACGCTGCCCAGTTCAAGGCCCTGGAGACCTACACCGACCTGGTGACCGTCGGGATCGGCGGCAACGACTTCGCCCTGTTCCGCACGCTGATCGACACCTGCCCGCTGCTGCGCGCGTCGAACTCCACCGGCAACCCGTGTGAGCGCCGGTTCGCGGTGAACGGGGCCGACAGCATCAAGGCCGGGATCCCGAAGATCTCCCAGCGGGTCAAGGAAGTCCTGTCCGGCATCCATGTGCGGTCACCCAAGGCCCGGGTGTACGCGATCGGCTATCCCCGCATCCTGCCGCCGTCCGGCTACTGCCCCAACCAGCTGCCGTTCGCCGACGGCGACTACGCCTGGCTGAACAGCGTCGAAGAGGCGCTGAACGGCGCCATCGCCGACGCGGTCAAGGCCGACGGCAAGTCGTCCTATGTGGACCTCTACGGCCCGTCGCTCGGGCACGACGCCTGCGCGGGCACCGCGGCGTGGATCAACGGCCAGAACGATTCCTGGTCTCCGGGAGCGGCCGCCTATCATCCGTTCCTCGTCGGCATGTCCGGCATGGCGGACGTCGTCTACCAGCAGATCATGCATCCATAAAGGACAAAACGGCAGCGGCGAACCCCGCCGGATCCTCGGCGGGGGCGCCGTGGCCGGCGTCGAGCCCGGCGCGGCGCGTGTCCGGAATGGCCTTCGCGAGCAGATCCTGCTGCGCACGGTCGATGATCCGGTCGTGCTCGCTGGCGAGCAGCAGCGTCGGCGCGGTGATCTTCGGCAGGATCTCCGTGAGGTCGACGCGCCGATCGACCTCGACCTGCCTGGCCGCCTGCACCGGGTCGATCAGGCCGTCGAGCGTCGCGACGAGTTCCTCGTTCGACTCAGCCGTGGCCGCGGCCCAATAGCGGGGGCCGAAAGCCATCAGCGGCAGCATGCGGGCGAACGCGCCGACGTCCAGCAAATCAAGCCAGTAGCGCAATTCCGCATCGAAGCGGGTATCCGTGACGGCCCAGCAAGCGTGCAGCACCAGGGAGTGCACGCGGTCCGGGTGCGTGCCCGCCAGGTGCGCGGCGACGACGGCGCCGAGCGAATGGCCCGCGAGACGGAACTCGCCGAGCCCGGCGTCGTCGGCGGCCGCGAGCACTTCGGCGGCCAGGTCTCCGACCGTGAGCTCACCGCCGTGGTCGACGGTCAGCCCGGAGCCCGAACAGTCGGGCGCGACGACGGTGTACCGGTCCCGCGCGGCGTCCGTCAGCGGCAGCCATTGCTCGCGGGTCGCGGCGGTGCCGTGCACCAGCACGAGCCCCGGCCCGCTGCCGGTCACGTCGTAGTGCACGAGCGCCTCGCCACCGCTGATCTCGACGGAGGTCTTCGGCATCAGTTGTCCCCCAGTACTTTGCGCAGTGCGGCGGTGAAGGCGAGCGGGCGTTCCTGATGCGGCAGATGTCCTGATCCCTCGATCACGATCAGCTCGGCGCCCGGTGTGAGCGCGGCACAGGTGAGCGGGACCTCGAGCGGGATTTCGGCGTCGAGCTCACCGTGCAGATAGGTGATCGGAACACTGAGGCTCGGCAGCCGTGAGCGCGGGTCGTAGCGGGTGCAGTCGGTGAACAGCTCGTCGATGTAGACGCCCGAATCGAGGACCTGGCGCAGCGTCCAGTCGATCAGCGCCGAAGAGGTTCCTGGCGCGAACCAGTTCGGCAGCCAACCCGCGAGTGTCCCCGCCCGGTCGGTGACCAGCGCTTCCCGGAGCTCGAGCACCTTGTCGAGCATGCCCGTCGACGGCCAGTACGCCGGGCCGCCGACCGTCACGACCCGCTCGACCAGTTCGGGATGCCGCGACGCCAGTTCGGTCGCGTAGAGCCCGCCGATCGACGAGCCGACGATGACCGGCTTGCCGAGTTCACCGGCCACCTCGGCCAGGTCTTCGACGTTGGTGTCGATGGTGTTGCCTTGCGACGGTCGCGGCGAGCGGGCACACCCGCGCAGGTCCAGCGTCACGACGCGATGATCGCGGACGAACTCCGGCAGCTGCGCGCCCCACACCCGCCCGCTGGTTCCCCAGCCGTGCACGAAAAGCAGCGGGCGGCCTGTTCCTTCGTCTTCTCGATAAAGCTTCATGACTTCGAGCGTGGCTGGCATTCAGGTATAGACCAATGAGCGAGACGCTCGTACACTCATCACAAGTCGTGATCAATAGGAGTCTGTGTGGAACTACGGCAACTCCGGTACTTCGTGACCGTGGCCGAGGAACTGCACTTCGGGCGGGCCGCCGAGCGGCTCCACATCGTGCAGCCCGCGGTCAGCCAGCAGGTGCGGCGGCTGGAGCGTGAACTCGGCTCCGACCTGTTCGACCGCACCACCCGCAGCGTCACGCTCACCACGCTGGGACATCGATTCCTCCCGCATGCCAAGGAAGTGCTCGCGTCCGAGGCACGCGCGCTCGCCGCGATCAAGGAGCTGCGCGAGGAACGCGAGCACACCATCCGGCTCGGCACCAGCGACGGCATCGGCGACCGGATGGACCGGCTGCTCGCCGCGTTCACCGCGCGGGTGCCCGGCGCGCACCTGGACCTGGTGCACGCGCCGGTCGAGCAGCGGCTGCGTGACGTCCGGTCCGGCAAGCTGGACGCCACCATCGTGCGCGGGACCTGGGACGTGCCCGAGCTGGACTTCACGCCGTTGTGGGACGATCCGGTCGTCGTCGCCCTGCCCGCCGCGCATCCGTTGGCAGCTCAGGATTCCGTCGCCTTCGCGGAGCTGGCCGAGCTGCCCGCGCGGCTGAGCTCACGCAAGCGCAACCCGCCACTGTTCGACCTGATCGTGCGCTGCTGCCGCGAGGCGGGCTTCGAACCGTTGCTGGGCAAGGAGTTCACCACCGCGCAGGACACGCTGGCCACGCTCGCCTTCGGTCCGCACTGGACCGTTTTCTACGCCGCGCACGCGAACCTGCTGCCGGTGCCCGGCGTGACTTTCCGCCCGCTGCGCGACCCCGAGCCGATCATGCCGACCTACCTGGCCATCCGAGCGGACCGCAGGCTCGGCCCCGAGCTCCTGGCTCTCATCGCCGCAGGTCAGGGGTTGTGAGTGGTATGGCCGGTTAGAACCGGCCATACCACTCACGAGCCCACTACGCGGGCAAGGTCTCCAGGCGGGCCTTGATCCGCTCGATGTCGGCGACGGCCGTGTCGCGGCGGCCCTTGATCTTGTCGACGACGTGCTCGGGCGCCTTGGCCATGAAGGCCTCGTTGCCGAGCTTGCCCTCGGTGGTCGCCAGCTCCTTCTCGGCGACACCCAGGTCCTTCTGCAGCCGCTTGCGCTCGGCCGCGACGTCGATGGTGCCCGACAGGTCGAGTTCGACCGTCGCGACGCCACCAGCGAGCCCGACCTCGAGCGACGCGCTCGGCGCGAACCCGTCCTCCGGCGCGGTCAGCCGCACCAGCGAGCGGATCGCCTCGTCGTGCAGCGCGACCGCGTCGTAGCCGCCGCCGGAAAGCCGCGCCGCGACCTTCTGGCCCGGCTTGAGGCCCTGGTCGGCGCGGAAGCGCCTGACCTCGGTGACCAGCTTCTGCACGTCCGCGATCCGGCCGTCGACGGCCGCGTCGGCATACGAGGTGTCGGCCGCCGGCCAGGAGGCGATCACCAGCGACTCGCCGCCGGTCAGCGCGACCCACAGCTTCTCGGTGATGAACGGCATGAACGGGTGCAGCAGCCGCAGCACGGTGTCCAGCACGTGCCCGAGCACGGCACGGGTGTTCGCCGCGGCGGTCTCGGTCCCGTTGTACAGCTGGACCTTCGCGAGTTCCAGGTACCAGTCGCACAGCTCGTTCCAGATGAACGAGTACAGCGCGTTGGACACCTTCGCGAACTGGTAGTCCTCGAACAGCGCGTCCACTTCGGACACCGTCGCGCCGAGCCTGCCGAGAATCCAGCGGTCGGCCTCGGTCAGTTCCGAAGCAGCGGGCACCGGGTGCTCGACCGAGGCGCCGTTCATCATCGCGAACTTGGTGGCGTTCCACAGCTTCGTGCCGAAGTTGCGGGAACCGGCCGCCCACTCGTCGGCGAGCGCCATGTCACCGCCGGGGTTCGCGCCGCGCGCCAGCGTGAAGCGGGTGGCGTCGGTGCCGAAGGTGTCCATCCAGTCGAGCGGGTCGATGACGTTGCCCTTGGACTTCGACATCTTCTTGCCCTGCGCGTCGCGGATGAGCCCGTGCAGGTACACGTGATCGAACGGCTGCACCCCGTCCATCTCGTACACGCCGAACATCATCATCCGGACGACCCAGAAGAACAGGATGTCGTAGCCGGTGGACAGGACGCTGGTCGGATAGAACTTGGTCAGATCCGGCGTCTTCTCCGGCCAGCCCATGGTCGAGAACGGCCACAGGCCGGACGAGAACCAGGTGTCGAGTACGTCGGGATCCTGTGTCCAGCCCTCGCCCGACGGCGGCTGCTCGTCAGGGCCGACGCACACCATCTGGTCATCGGGGCCGTACCAGACCGGGATCCGGTGACCCCACCACAGCTGGCGCGAAATCGTCCAGTCGTGCATGTTGTCGACCCAGTCGAAGTACCGCTTCTCCAGCTCCTGCGGGTAGACCTTCGTCCGGCCGTCGCGCACGGCCTCGCCCGCCTGGCGCGACAGCGACTCGACATTGACCCACCACTGCAGCGAGAGCCGTGGCTCGACCACCGTGTCGCAGCGCGAGCAGTGCCCGACCGCGTGCACGTACGGCCGCTTCTCCGCGACGATCCGGCCTTCCGCGCGCAGTGCCGCGACGACCGCGGGCCGCGCCTCGAAACGGTCCATGCCCAGGAACGGGCCGTGCACGGTGACCACGGCGCGTTCGTCCATGATCGTGAGCATCGGCAGGTCGTGACGACGGCCGATCTCGAAGTCGTTCGGGTCGTGCGCGGGGGTCACCTTCACCGCTCCGGTGCCGAACTCGGGGTCGACGTGCTCGTCGGCCACGATCGGGATGCGGCGGCCGGTCAGCGGCAGCTCGACCTCGGTGCCGACGAGGTGCTTGTACCGCTCGTCGTCAGGGTGGACGGCGACCGCGGTGTCACCCAGCATCGTCTCCGCGCGGGTGGTGGCCACGACGATGGCGTCGTCGCCGTCGCCGTAGCGGATCGACACGAGCTCGCCGTCGTCGTCCGAGTGGTCGACCTCGATGTCGGACAGCGCGGTCTGGCAGCGAGGGCACCAGTTGATGATGCGTTCGGCGCGGTAGATGAGCCCGTCGTCGAACAGCCGCTTGAACATGGTCTGCACGGCGCGCGACAGGCCCTCGTCCATGGTGAACCGCTCGCGCGACCAGTCGACGCCGTCGCCGAGGCGGCGCATCTGGTCGAGGATCTTGCCGCCGTACTCGGCCTTCCACTCCCAGACCCGCTCGACGAACTTCTCACGGCCCAGGTCATGCCGCGAGACGCCTTCCTTGGCGAGCTCACGCTCGACGACGTTCTGTGTCGCGATGCCCGCGTGGTCCATGCCCGGCAGCCACAGGACCTCGTAGCCCTGCATGCGGCGGCGACGGCTCATCGCGTCCATCAGGGTGTGGTTCAGCGCGTGCCCCATGTGCAGGCTGCCGGTGACGTTCGGCGGCGGCAATACGATCGAGAACGGCGGCTTGTCCGACGAGGCGTCCGCGGTGAAGTACCCGGCGTCTACCCACCGCTGGTAGAGCGTGGCTTCTTCATCGGCCGGGTTCCAGGCACCCGGAAGGTCGGTTTGAGGCTGAGCGTTCTCGGTCACAACGACAAGTCTACGAACTCGCTCACTCGGGGTAACACTCGCGTCTCACCAGCGATGAGTGGATGTTGGAACACTGGGGGAAGGCAGTCCACGATGGACGATCGCAGTATCGACTCACACCCGGACCTGATGAATCCGGACTGGCAGAAGCACGCCGAAAAAGAGGCATGGGCCGAGGTACGCAAAACCCAGCGCCGTAAGCGCGGTTTCTGGCGCCGCCCGTCGCTCTGGGTCGTGCTCGGGCTGATCGTGCTCGTCGGAGCCGCCGTCGTGGTCCGGCAGGTCAAGGGCCAGACGACGAACGACCCGGCCGCCGCCCCACCCCCGCCGACGGTCGCGCCGAGCACGCTCCCGCGCACCGCGAAGGTCGACCTCACCCAGCCGTTCCTCAACACGCCCGCGGCGCAGTGGAAGGAAGGCCTCGACGGGCTGGAGGTGCCGACGGCCGAGAAGCTCGGCGCGCTCACCGCCGAGCAGGTGGCCAGCGCCTATGACCAGGTCAAGAAGGTCATCAACGCCACGGTGCTCGACCGGACCGCGGTGGAGAAGCACGACCACAGCGGGCTGTACGAGATGCTCGGCGCCGAATCGGCGAAGTCGGTCAAGGAGGTGCTCGAGGGACCGGACAAGACCAAGGTCTCGTCCTACGTCACCGAGATCGCGGACGGGTTCCACCTGCTTCCCGCGAACCCCCGTCTCAAGGGCAAGCTCAGCGCCCAGGCGGGCGAGCGCAAGGGCGAGATCCTGGTCAAGGCGAACTACGTGGTCGCGTACGCGTTCGACACGGCCGACCCCGGCAAGCTCAGCGGCCCCGGCGACATCGTCGCGTTCCGGCGGGAGGAGTCGGGCTACGCCGTGTACACGCCCAAGGCCGGTGGCGGGGTGTTCTTCGACGGCGGTCAGAGCCAGACCTTCTCGATGGCCTGCGGTGCGGCCAAGGCCGGTTACCTCGCGCCCGCCTACAGCGAGGTCAACGTCGGCAACGGGCCCGGTGTCTCGGACGAGGCCCGGATCTACGACATCGACAAGCCGATCGACAACTCCGGCCCGGGCTGCGGGTAGCCGGTACAGAGGCGCACTATGTGGGTGTGAGCAGCAACGCGCCTGAGAATGACGTCGACGAGAGCCGTCTCAAGGTCGGCAAGCCGAAGGAGTGGGCGGCCGGTATCCCCGGCGTCGCCGTGTCGCTGACCCGCGGCATGGAACAGATGGGCGCGGCACGCACCGTCCGCACGTTGCGCCTGCTGAACCAGCGTGAGGGTTTCGACTGCCCTGGCTGCGCGTGGCCGGAGCCCAGGCAGGCCGATGGCGAGCACCGGCACCTGGCCGAGTTCTGCGAGAACGGCGCCAAGGCCGTCGCCGAAGAAGCCACCAAGCGGCGCGTCGAGCCGTCGTTCTTCGCGGCACACTCGGTCGAAGACCTGGCAGGCAAGACCGACTACTGGCTCGGCCAGCAGGGGCGGCTCACCGAGCCGATGGTGCTGCGCGAAGGCGCCTCGCACTACACGCCGATCTCGTGGGACGACGCGTTCTCGCTCGTGGCCGGGAAACTGCGCGAACTGGCCGACCCGAACCAGGCGATCTTCTACACCTCGGGCCGCACGAGCAACGAGGCCGCGTTCCTGTACCAGCTGCTGGTCCGCTCGTTCGGGACGAACAACCTGCCCGATTGTTCCAACATGTGTCACGAGTCGTCCGGCGCGGCGCTGTCGGCGACCACCGGCATCGGCAAGGGATCGGTCAGCCTGGCCGACATCCACCGCGCCGATCTGATCCTCGTGGTCGGCCAGAACCCCGGCACCAACCACCCGCGCATGCTGTCCGCGCTGGAGCAGGCGAAGAAGGCCGGCGCGAAGATCATCGCGGTCAACCCGTTGCCGGAAGCCGGGTTGATGCGGTTCAAGAACCCGCAGAAGGCCAAGGGCGTGGTCGGCAAGGGCACCCCGCTGGCCGACGAGTTCGCCCAGATCCGGCTCGGCGGCGACCTGGCGTTCTTCCAGGCGATCGGGCACCTGCTGCTGGCACAGGAGGACGCCGCGCCCGGCACGGTGGTCGACCGCGCGTTCGTCGACGCCTCGACAGAGGGCTTCGACGACTACGCGAAGCAGGTCCGCGACCTCGACTGGGACGCCGTCGACGCGGCGACCGGCCTGCCGCGCGAGCAGATCGTGCACATCGCGCACATGATCGCCGACTCCGAGCGCACGATCTACTGCTGGGCGATGGGCCTGACCCAGCACAAGCACGCGGTGCCGACGATCAAGGAGATCGCGAACCTGGCGCTGCTGCGCGGAATGATCGGCAAACCGGGCGCCGGTCTCTGCCCGGTGCGCGGGCATTCCAACGTGCAGGGCGACCGGACCATGGGCATCTGGGAGAAGATGCCGGAGAAGTTCATGGCAGGCCTCGAGCGCGAATTCGGCATCAAGGTGCCCCGTGACCACGGCCTGGACACCGTCGACTCGATCCGCGCGATGCGCGATGGTCACGGCAAGGTCTTCTTCGCACTCGGCGGCAATTTCGCTTCCGCCACCCCGGATTCCTCGCTGACCGAGAACGCGCTGCGCTCCTGCGAGCTGACCGTGCAGGTGTCGACCAAGCTCAACCGTTCACATGTCGTGCACGGCAAAACCGCTTTGATCCTGCCAACGCTCGGCCGCACCGAGCGGGACGTGCAAGCCTCGGGCGAGCAGTTCGTGACGGTCGAGGACTCGATGTCGGCCGTGCACCCGTCACGCGGGCGCCTCGCGCCGGCGAGCGCGTCGCTGCGTTCCGAGGTGGCGATCGTCTGCGGCCTCGCGTCGGCGTTGCTGGGCGCCGATCACGCGGTGCCGTGGGCGTCGTTCGCGGCCGACTACGACCTGATCCGCGACCGCATCGCCGGCGTCGTCCCCGGCTGCGACGACTACAACCGCCGCGTCCGCGAACCGGACGGTTTCGTGCTCCCGCACGCACCACGCGACGCGCGCGAGTTCAACGGAACGGCCAACGGCAAGGCCAACTTCACCGCGTCCCCGCTGGAGTTCCCCGCGATCCCGGAAGGCCGGTTGCTGCTGCAGACATTGCGCAGCCACGACCAGTACAACACCACGATCTACGGCCTGTCCGACCGCTACCGCGGCATCGAAGACGGCCGCAGGGTCGTCTTCGTGAACCCCGCGGACCTCACTTCGCTGGGCTTCGAGGACGGCGAGATCGTCGACCTGATCTCGGAGTGGCGCGACAGCGAGCGCCGCGCGGAGGCCTTCCGGATCGTGTCGTACCCGACGGCCCCCGGGTGCGCAGCGGCGTACTTCCCCGAGGCGAACGCGCTGGTGGCACTGGATTCCGTGGCCGACACGTCGAACACCCCGGTCTCGAAGGCCATCGTCATCCGCCTGGACCGGCGCGTTTAGCTGGCATCGCGTGCGAAACCGAGCTACAGTGAATGGAGTAGGCCACTAGCCGTTCACGGGGGGAGTGCACATGTTGAGCCGCAGGACGATGGTCAGCGCCTGGATGCGGTTGTCGCGGTCGAGCGTGATCGCCTACTCGGTGTACCCCACGCAGAACGAAGTCGAGATCACCGTCGACGAAGGCGAATTCGACCTCGTGATGACCGGCGAGGCGCTCGAGCACTGCATCGAACGCCTCACCTGCGCCCTCGCCGAACTCAGGGCGGCCCAGCGCTGAACGTGTGAGTCAGCCGATCACCGGCGGCACGACCTTCACGCCATCCGGCCCGATGGAGATGTTCGCGTCAAAGGTCTCGTCTGGGTCCTCACCCTGCACGTACTTCGACTTACGCTCTTCGTCTTCTTCCCTCTTGCCCTTGCCGGCACCCGCCCCAGCGGCCCCTGGCGCGCCCGCCTTGCCTGCCGCGGTCGTACCCCGCGTCAGCCGCTCATTGGCGGCCTTCGCGCCCCGCTCGGCGCCACTGCCCTTGCCCTCGCCCAGCTTTTCCTGCGCGGCCTTCGCATCGGTCCCGAGCAGGCGACCGGCCGCGCTCCCCCGCCCGGCCCCAGCCCGGCCCTTGCGTTCGATATCGCCACCGGCGCCGCCGAGCTGACCTCCGCCGAGCCCCATCGGTCCCAGCCCGGGACCGGCATTCGGCACCTTGGGCAGCACCGGATTGGGCTGCCCGGTCCCCGGTGGCGTGTTACCAGGCCCGAACAACCCCGAGCCAGTGCTCCGTCCACCACCCGGCTCACCAGCAGGCCCTGGCTGCACTCCAGGTCCGGTCCCCGGCCCACTCCCCGGTCCCCCAGGCGTCCCACCGCTCGGCCCAGGCCCGAACCCGGAAACCTTGGTCCCTTCGTCATGCCCGCCAACAGAACCCTGCCCACCAAGCGTCGGCGCGGGCGCGTACGCTGGCATGGTCCGCCCGGTCTCGTAAAGCCCGCCGTTCATGCCGGTGACAACCTGCGCGGCCTTCTCGTGCGCCTCCTGCGCACGCTGCTGCTGCGCGGCAATGTCGTCCATCATCTTGACCCCGGCCTGGATATCGGCCGGATTAGGGCTCACCAGCTTGACGGCGGCCTTGTCCATCGCCCCCTTCTGATCAAAGGGGACAACAGGCGGCATTTCCCGCCGCGCGTGATCCACGGCAGCCGACTGCTGCGAGTACCGATTGCCGGCCAGCGCCGTCGCTTCACTGGTGTGATTCAGCCAATTTCCGGACTGCTGAAGGAAAGCAGCGACGCGCGCGCCCGACTCCCCCTGCCAGTCGGACTCCTCGGCACTCGCGGCCTGGCTGGCTGCCTGCGAACTCTCAGCCAGCACATTCGCGAAGTTCGTGATCTTCTCGCCGTGAATGTCGATCTCGACGGCGTTGCCGGACTGGACCATGTCGAAGAGAGCCTGATGGTCGTAACCCATGGCGTCGACGTCCGATGGCGCCAGGCCCTGGCGGAACTCCTGGCCTTGCTGGAAAGCCTCGCCCTGAGCCCTCGAGTACGCACCGGCGGCCTTCTCGGCAAAGGCCTCGGCTTGCGCGGTGAACGGAGCGTTCCCTGACGCTTGCGCGGCCTCGTAAGCCTTCTTGTAGACATCCGCCGCGTACTCGTATTTGGTCATGCCTCAGTTCCCCTTCGGCAACGATGGCTCAATCTTCTTGGCTATAGACTTGGCGAAATCACAAGCCTCGGCAGTCGTTCCAGTATTCAAAGCGCCATTGACGATCGCGCGGTTCTTCTCCCCTACTGCCATAGCGATCATGCAGTCGCCTTCAGCACGCACGCCGTCATGAATCTCGGCCGCAGGACGGCCATTAAGGTCACCGTCGAAGATTTTGCTCTGATCCAACGCGGGGAAATCCTTGATCCCGAGGCCTGAATGCAACGACAGAGACACCTCGCCGTAGCCCGACTTCTCGCTGAAGCATGAGTTGGGCCCTCCGGCCTGATCAGGCTTGCTAGGGGTGAAACCCCGACTTTCCATACCTTTGTCCAGCAGGTCGCATGCCTTCAAATCCCCGAACACCCCTTGTGTCGCGGTCGGAGATTTCGAACCACTCCCGGCACCGGGCGAAGGAGTTGGCTCCGGCGTTCCAGACGTGGTGGGCGAGCACCCTGCCAGCATGGAGCAGGCAGCAGCGAGAACCACGAGCGTGGTGCAGAATTTCAAACGGTTCATGTTCCGGGATTTATCTTTCGCAGTGCCTGATGATGCTCGGACTCGGTTTCTCGATAGTTGCTCATTGCGATATCGATGCCCTCGATCAGCGCTTCGAAGCCGGCCTTCATGTCCTCTGCGGCCGGAATCAGGGATTGCTCATCACCGTCGACCATCTTGATGACGTGCTGCTTTACTTGCTCCGCGTATGGACCGGTACCCAACGCAGGCCCGACCCTGAGGTCGCCTAGCCCGCGCCCCATATGCCGGTATCCATCGAGATAGACCTGCGCCGCTCGCTTGGCGTGCTCCCCGCCGGCCTCGTTCACGGCGAACTTCCCCTGCTTGGCGAGGCTCTTCACCTGCTCGGCGTTCGACCGGAACACCGACGCCGTAGCCGCATCCACCGGCCCCGGCTCAGCGACGATGCCCGCCAGGAACGACCCGCTGGCGTCACCAGCCGGAGTGCCTTTCTCGGCTCTCGACTGGGTGTCGAAACCATCAGGCATGTCCGCTCAACCTCCCCTTACCCATGACACTCAGCGCAACCCGCCGATCACAGTACCGGCCACCGCCGCATACTGTCAGCGATTGCGCAGATCGCGTGCGTAAGCGATCTGGTCATGCAGCCATCTTCGCAGGTGGGAGCCATCCGAGGGAATGAACGTGCGACGCTTGCCACCGTCGGGCAGCGCGGTTGAAAACTGAACGAAACGGCCGCCGTCCGTGTCGAAGAACTGGGCCGTTTCGAGCCAGCCGAGCCTGCCGTCGCGGCCGCGCACCGAGAGCTCGAAGGTGCCGAAACGCAGCAGTGGCCACGAGAAGAAGTCGGTCAGGCCGACTTCGCGACGTCGTGCGGGGGCGGCTACCGGGACCGGCGCCGGGGTGTCGACCACCGACAGCTCGCGGAGTGGGACGGGGGCCAGCGCGGGGAGGCAGGAGACGATCGCGCCGACGAGACGGTCGGACTTGAGCACCTCGAAGATGATCGTGTCGCCGTCCAGCGAGGACAGCACGCCGAGGCCGTCGGCCATCACCGCGCGGTACAGCACGTCCTCGGGCTGGTGTTCGGTCTGGCGGGCCCGGACCACGATCAGGGCTTCGGGGCGGGTCCATGCGGTGAGCGCGTTCTCGACGTCGGCGTCGAGGCGGTCGCCGGCCGCCAGGCCGCGTTCGCGCAGGCCGGCCCAGAGGCGGCCGAGGTAGTCCGCGCGCTCGGCGAAGGTGGTGCCGACGTGCGGCAAGTCGAAGGGCTGCCAAGAGCGGGGCAGTTTGAGTTCCTCGGCCAAAGCCTCGATCGCCCCGAGCTCGAGCGAGAAAGAATCCGGCACGTGCACCCTCCCTGTCCGTAACCGGGCGCTCACACTACACGGCCGCCATTGGCTGCCGGTATTTCACGGTGGAAGCGGCCAGGGTGACCGCCGCGGTGTGGTGACCTGGCCGTCACCACACCGCACTCGCTCAGGTGCCGCGCAGTTCGGCGACCACGGGCGCGAAATCGACCATATCGGCCATATTGAGCGTCCAGTAGGAGAAACCGAGGGTTTCGCGGCGGCGCCGGAGAATGTCGGCGGCGTCGAGCGGGACCGCGGAGACGGATCCCTTGAGTTCGCCGAAATCGGCGCCGAAGATCTGCTTCAGCCAGGGTTTCGGCTCGTCGCCGACCATCAGGAGGTTTCCGGCGAGCTCGACGTCACGATCGCCCGCACGTTCGCGGAAGGTGTCCACGAGGGGCCGCGCCGCCGCCTCAGTCGGCTGCGGATACCACGCGAAGGACACGATGTCGGCCTCGCGCGCGGCCAGGTCCAGGATCTTCGGGCCGCCGCCGGTGAGCAGGATCGGCGCGCGATCTTCGCGCTTTTTCAGGTAGGCCAGCGTTTCCTCGAGTTCGCGGAGCCGGTCGCCGCCGCTGCCGAACTCGCGGCCGAGGCCGGCCGCCACCTGGTCGGCGCCGGGACGCCCGGTGCCGAGGCCCAGCTGGAACCGGCCGCCGGTCAGGGTATGCAGCGAGTGTGTCTGCCAGTCCAGCTGTTTCTTGTCGCGAAACGCGCCGACGGCGACGAAAGTGCCGAGACGCAACGTGGTCGTCACGGCCGCGGCCGCGGAAAGGGCGGTGAACGGGTCCAGGCCGTTGAAGGGATCTGGGGCCAGCAGCGTGTCATAGCCGAGCGATTCGGCTTGGCGGGCCAAATCCGTGAATGAGGCGAGATCGGGGACTGAGGAGGCGACGACGCCGAAACGGAACGGCTTGGTTGTCATGCTTTCGATCATGCCCATCTGTACGGAGTCAGTCCACGCAGTTGTCGCCGTCCGGGCTGATCGGCGGCGGACCGCCCGGAGCGCCACCTCCATCGGACACGCCAGGTCCCGAATAGACCTGCCCGAGCACGACCTCGACATGCCCGGCCGGGACGGCCGACGAGACCTGTGTGGCCAGGCCGCCGAGCTGCCGGGCGATCTCCGCGCCGGCCGCCGCGAGATCCGGCGGGAAGCGCACCAGTGAGGTCTTGCGGGCGGCCACGGTTCCGGTCGTGCCCTGTGCGAATCCCTTGCCGGTCAGCAACGACGACACGCGAGCGGCGAGCCCTTCCTTCGGCGAGGCGTTCGAGACGTCGACGGTCACCTGCGGGACGGCGGGCGCCGCACCGATCAGCTCGGCCGCGAAAGCCTTGACCTGCGCCGGATCCACCTGGACCGCGGTCGCCGTCGGCTTGCTCGGGTTGTAGCGGTAGTCGACGTTCACCACCGGCACGGTGTCGAACTGGATGCCGCCGCCGGAGATCCCGTTCATCTGCCGCACGAAGTCCAGCAGGTCCCAGGATCCGTCCAGCACCACCGACCTCTTGACGGCGCCGATGAGATCCGAAAGCCGCGCGGGATTGGCCAAAGTGCCCTGCGACAACACGCTGCGCGCCAACGCGGCCAGGAACACCTGCTGCCTGCGCACCCGATCCAGGTCGGTGCGGGGCAGGCCGTCGCGCTGGCGGACGAAGGCCAGCGCCTCGGCGCCCGAGATCGTCTGCGGCCCGGCCGGGAAGTCCGCGCCCGAGTTCTCGTCCTTCGTCGCCTTCTTGAGGCAGACGTCGACGCCGCCGACGGCCTTGCTGATCTCGTAGAAGCTCAGCAGGTTGACCTCGGCGTAGTGGTCGATCTTGACCCCGGTCAGGTCCTCGACCACCTGCCGCGTCGCGCGCCTGCCCGCGGTCAGCGAGTCCTTGTAGATCTTGGTCTTGTCGGTTTCGCCCGCTTTCCTGAGCCGCCCGGCCTCGGCCAGTTTGGCGAGCCCGAACGCTGAGTTGATCTTGCCTTTGCCCAGGTCGCCGGGAAGCTGCACATAGGAGTCGCGCGGAATCGAGAACGCGCGGACGTCCTTCTTGCCATTCGGGATCCGCAGCACCATCAACGTGTCGGTGAGGTCATCGCCGTTCGCGCCGACGCGCAGTTCCCGCAGCACCTCGGCGGGCAGCGGGTTGCCCTGCTGATCGTCCCGCGCGTCGCGGCCGACCAGCAGGATGTCGAGCGAACCGTCCGCGGGCTGCTCACCGGGCTTGGCGCCCTCGATGACGTCGTCGCGCTCCACGCCGTCCAGCGAACTCAGCGTCGTGTAGCCGTAGGCCGTGGCGCCGAACACGGCACTGGCCACGCACGCGACGACGACCTTCCCCAGTATGTGCACGCCCACTAGACGCCGCGGCGCGCGCTCTTGCTGCACGCGTGGCCTGGATCACAGCTAGTGCAGGTAGGACGCGCCGTTCAGATCGAGGACCGCACCCGACGCCCAGTCCGACGACGCCAGGTAGACCACGGCGGCCGCGACCTCCTCGGCGGTGCCGACCCGGCCGAACGGGCTCTGCGCGCGCAACTCGTCGTCCACCCGGTCGGCGACCCGCGAAGTCAGGGTGAACCCGGGTGCCACCGTCGCCACCGCGATGCCGTGCGGCGCGAGCGAAACCGCCAGCGACTGGCCCAGCGAATGCAGTGCGGCCTTGCTCGCGCCGTACGCCGGATGGTCGGGTTCGCCCCGAAACGCCCCGCGTGAGCCGATGTTGACGATCCGTCCCGGCGCGCCGCGCGCGATCAGGTTCCGCGCGACGCTGTACGTCAGGTTGGCGGTGCCGAACACGTTCACGCCGAAGGTCTCCTGAAATGACCGCTGCCAGTCGGCATAGGACACATCGGGCACGGCGTGCGCGTTTTCCGGCCCGGTGGCGATGGCCGCGTTGTTCACGAGCACGTCGACGCCGCCGAGCGCTTCCTCAGCGAAGTCAGCGATCCGTTGCGCGGCACCAGGATCCGACAGATCACCCTGGACGAGCGCGTGGCCGTCACCGGAAACGGGTTCCGGCTTGTTCGAGGCGTAGTGCAGGACGACGCGATCGCCGAGCGCCGCGAAGGCTTCGGCCACCGCGCGCCCGATGCCACTCGAAGCGCCGGTGACCAGCACGCCCCTCATTTGGCGAACAACTGCGACTCGTCGCGGAAAGCCTTGAACTCCAAGGCGTTCCCGGCGGGATCGTGCAGGAACATCGTCCACTGCTCGCCCGGTTCACCCGCGAACCGCCGGTACGGCTCGATCACGAACGGGATGTCCGCCCCACGCAGCCGGTCGGCGAGCACATGGAAGGCGTCGACGCTGAGGATCAGCCCGAAATGCGGCACCGGCACCTCGTGCCCGTCGACCGGATTCCGGCCCGCCTCGGGGCGCGCGCCGGGCACGACGTGGGTGACCAGCTGGTGACCGTGGAAGTCCCAGTCGACCCACTGGGCGGACGAGCGGCCCTCCTCGAGCCCGAGCACTTCGCCGTAGAAGGCACGCGAGGCGGCCAGGTCGTCGACGGGGATGGCGAGATGGAAACCAGGTCGTGTCATGAGTCCAGGTTGATCGAGCGATGTTCGAATGTCAACATTAGGACATGAGCGCTCCCCAGGTACGCAAAGCCGTCCGCAGAGGCCTCGCCCACGAGGCGGCGGACAAGGTGCGCGACGCGATCTTCGCGGGCGAGTTCCCGCCGGGCTCACCACTCAAGGAGGTCGACCTGGCCGCCTCTCTCGACGTCAGCCGCGGCTCGGTGCGCGAAGGCCTGGCGATCCTCGCGCAGGAAGGCCTCATCCGCTCGGAATGGCATCGCGGCACGACGGTCATCGAGCTGACCACGGCCGACATCGACGAGGTCTACTCGGTCCGCGCAGCGCTCGACAGCCTCGCCGCCCGCACCGCCCAGAAGCGCGCCGACCCCGAGGCACTGGCCGAGCTGGACCGCTGGGTCGACGCGATGGCCGCCGAACTCGGCTCCGGCAACGGCCCCCGCCTGCTCGCCTTGGACATCGCCTTCCACGACGCGATCTACGCGGCCGCGGCCAACGGCAGGCTCACGGCCGCCTGGGAAGCGATCCGCTCGCAGGTCCACCTGTTCCAGCTCAGCCGCATCTCACTCGGCACCGAGCACTACCGCGCCCGAGTCGTCGGCGAGCATCGGGAACTCGCGGCGCTGATCCGCGAGGGCGACCCCGAGGTACTGAGCCAGGTCGCGGAGGAACACGTGCACTCGGCACGGCGCACGCTGCTGGAGAAACTCGCGGATCAGTAAGTGTTCTCGTCCGTCCAGTCGGTCTGGTCGAAATCCTCGATATCGTCGACCGGCTTGCGCCGGGGACGCCGTGCCTGCGCGGGCTTCGGCGACGGCGTGACAGGAGGTATCGCCGGCGGCTGGGCCACCATGTCTTCGGTGTCGCCGCCGCTCTGCGCTTGAGACTCGGGTGTGCCGTTCCGCCAGACGCAGGGTGACCCCGCCAGCAGGAATATTCCACCAGCCGGGTTGGCTTTGAGCGTCATCTGGAAGCTGTCGGCGTTGTTCTCGACCCACAAAAATTCATTGCGAGGGGTCTCATCAAGAACACGGAAGTTGTTGGCTAGCCACCACGAGCGCAGGCTGTCGAAGTACGACGGTATCGCCTTTTGCTGCAACCCGAGGACTTTGTAGCTGCGGCTGGCTATGACACGGTTCTTCGGCCCGTGATCGGTTGGATCAGAACACGACCCTTCCTGTTCCTGGTAATGCAGCTCTAATTTGGCCTCGGGCGGAAGAACCTTGACCGCGCGAGCGATGTAGCCGTCGACCCGTTGGTTGGCTTCGGCGATGGTGATGGTGGGTTGCATGTCCCCTCCGTTGCTTCCACACGAGACGACTGAGACCGAGAGTGCGGCTAGCAGCGTCGCGCCGACAAATTTGGCTAACGCTGTCGGTCCTTTAGGCACGTTGTGTCTCCGACGTCAGTTCGTTGGTTGTCCGGCAATGATCCGCCCCATGTTGCCCAGTGACTTCGAGTTCGGGTTCCAGTATTCGCTGTGCGCCTCTGTGCTCAAGCCGCCCCGATATGCAGGGCCAGCGGTCCCGGGATCTGATGAGAAGATCTGGCCACCGAATTTCGCGGTGGCCGGGTCAGGCCCCAGCGCGATGTCGAGGCCCTCGTCGCCGACTTCGAGGTTGGTCACCTTGATGATGTCGTGCTCGGCGACCGTCGAGTGAACATGCTGCCCGACCTGCGCCTGATCGACGCCGCGAAGGTGCAGGGCACTGGCACTATCCACACCGACTCCGGGGCTGCCGACGAACGCCAGCTCGTCGGCGTTGAGCCCGCCGCCTTCGCGGGCGGCGTGACCGATGACGGTGCTGCCGTAGCTGTGCCCGAGCACGGTGTTGTGTGACGGCGTGTCACCTTGGTGACTTGCTCGCAAGCCGTCTTGGAAGCTGCTCAGCGCGCCCTTGCCGTTTTCCGCATAGCTTTCGCTGCCCGCGTTGGGCAGCTCGTTCGGAGCGTCGTACCCCATCCAGGTCACCACAGCGGTAGACGGCGAACCGGCCTCGCCAGCCGCTGCGACCATCCGGTCGGAGCGGTTTACATCGTCGCCGATTGTCGCGAGCCCCGAGCCAGTGCCCGGTACGTGGGTGGCGACATTCTTAGCGGTGTCAGGGTTACCGGAAGACACGATCGCCTTCCCGTCCCCGGTGGTGTCAAGCCCGATCAGGAATGCCTGCTGTTGGCCTGGGACGGGGTGGTTGAGCCGGATTTCGATGTTGTGCAGCCCGTTGAGCTTGGCGGTGACCTCGTCAAGCTTGACCTTGTTTCCGTAACCCGGTGCGGCACGGGACAACTCGGTCCGTTCGACTTCGAGCTTGCCTATCTCGCGCTGCAGCACGGCCCTATTGGCCGAATCCCGGTCCACGACCGGGATGCCGTCGAGGTTACGGACCAAGTCCGGGTTGTCACGGAGAATCGTGGCCTTCGCCGTGTCGGACAGGCTCGCCCACCATGCCTTGTTGTCGCCCGGTGTGCCGCCCTCGGGCGGGCCGATGATCGACAGGCCACTTTGCCTTGTCCCGGCGTCGGCGGCTTGGGCGAGGCTGGTCGCGTCCTGCTCGGTGATTTCGCCGCGCATGGCCTTGGTGAGGATCGCCGCGAAATCGGCGTCGACGTCGGTGGCGCGCCGCAGGATCTGCTCGACCCGGTCGACGAGTTCCACTTTGACCCGCGCCTGCTGCGCCACCACATCCGGCGATGGAGGCGGGCCGTCCGTCGGTGGCCGCACGACCGCGCCGTCGCCACCGATGTGCCATCCGTTGCGCCAGGCGAACTCGTCGGTCTGCAGCACGAACTCCGCGATCCGCTCAACCGCGAGTTGCACCTCGTGTGCCGCCCGGCGTACCGCGGAAGCTTCCGCGACCCGCTGTTCCAGGCCTGAGATCAATGAGCGTCCACGCTGCCCGGCGGCCACGGCCGCGTCGCCCATCCAGCCCTCGCGCACGATCGCTGCCTCGATATCGTCGTTGGTCGCGATCAAGGCCTGACATTGCCGGTTGAGTCCGTCGGCGACTCCGCCGATCGCGACTGCGTTCCACTGCCGCACATCACCCCAGGTCACCATCAGACCGGCCTCGCGCCGCCGCGCGCGACCACCTCATGCAGGTCTGCCCGTGCGTCCGCCTCATTGGTCCGGTAATGCCGGGCCGCGGCTCGGAGCTGATTCGCGTAGTCGCCCATGTTGGTCACCCAGGTCGGCAACTCACGAGCCCAGACTTCGCGGAGCATCCGCGCGGCCTCGACGGAACTGCCGCCAGGTAAGCCCTGCGGCACCCCGGTCAGCGTGCCGCCCAGGTCGATCGGGCGGACACCGTCCGCCGCTCGCGTCGCCGCACCCGACGCCCGCTCGATGGCATCGATGACGACCTTGTATCCACCGCTCACAACGCCCTCCCTCCGTGACCATCCGACCACAGATCGACGCGCGAAGGGAGGGAACCGTGCCCATAACGGGCGAATTCGAGTAGAACTACCCAAGCGTGGGATTCACGAATCTCTACCCGAAAAGCTGGACTACCTTGCGGATGAGTTCGTAGACGCCGTAGGCGAAGGGCAGGGCGACCCAAAGCCACACGAACACCATCAATCCCGTGCGGTTCTTCGTCATCGGGCTTCACTCCCCACTCGCTCCGGCTCGTGGAACTTGGCGTTGACCGGCCGGACCAGTTCGTTGGCGAGGAAGCCGACGACCAGTAGCGCGATCATGATGAAGAACGAGGTCGTGTAGAGGTCGGGGCCGACCTTGCCCGCGCGCTTCTGGCTGTCGGCGATGGCGTTGACGATGAGCGGGCCGAGTACGCCCGCCACCGACCACGCGGTGAGGAGCCTGCCGTGGATGGCGCCGACCTGGTAGGTGCCGAACAGGTCCTTCAGGTAGGCCGGGATGGTCGCGAAACCGCCGCCGTAGAAGGACAGGATCACCATCGCGCAGAGGATGAACACCGGCTTGGACGTGTTGGTGGTCAACGCGATCGTCAGGTAGAGGAGCGCGCCGACGCCGAGGTACACGCGGTAGATGTTCTTGCGGCCGATGAGGTCCGATGTGGACGACCAGACGAACCTGCCGAGCATGTTGCACAGCGAGAGCAATGCGACGAAGCCGGCCGCGGAGGCCGCGAGTACCGGGGTGGAGGTCTGCTTGAAGAAGTCGGTGATCATCGGCGACGCCTTCTCCAGGATGCCGATGCCCGCCGTGACGTTGAAGCACAGGATCACCCACAGGCACCAGAACTGCGGGGTCTTGATCGCGTTGGCCGCCGAGACGTTGCCCTTGGAGATGAGGACGTGGCCGTGGTCGGTCTTGGGGACCCAGCCGTCGGGTTTCCAGTCGTCGGCCGGCACGCGGACGAGCAGGATGCCGAGCGTCATGAACACCGCGTAGACCAGGCCGTGCACGAGGAACGCGGTGGCGATCGTGCCGGTGGTCCAAGGCGCCGCGCCGAGCATCTGGTTGGACCAGGGTGAGGCGATGAGCGCGCCGCCGCCGAAGCCCATGATCGCGATGCCGGTGGCCATGCCGGGGCGGTCGGGGAACCACTTGATCAGCGTCGAGACCGGTGAGATGTAGCCGATGCCGAGTCCGATGCCGCCGAGTCCGCCGTAGCCGAGCACGACCAGCCAGTACTGTGAGGTCGCGACGCCGAGGGCGGAGACCAGGAAGCCGCTGCAAAAGCAGACCATCGAGACGAACATCGCCCAGCGTGGGCCGTTGCGCTCGACGAAGGTGCCGCCGAAGGCCGCCGACAGGCCGAGCATGACGATGCCCAGCTGGAAGGGCAGCGCGCTCTGGGTGCCGGACAGTGAGAGCGTTTTCTCCAGCGGTGGTTTGAACACGCTCCAGGCATAGGCCTGCCCGATGGACAGGTGGACCGACAGCGCCGCCGGTGGCACGAGCCAGCGGCTCCAGCCGGGTGGTGCGACGATGCGGGAACGATCCAGGAAGCCGAGGGCCATACGACGCCTCCAGTGGTGAGGATGATCGAGCAGGAATGTAATACGCATTCCCCGCTGTTGCACCAGTCAGGTGTAGAAGGTCAGCACGAAAGGGCGAGTAAGTGGGCAGAGTGACGGTGCGCCGGCCAGTGCGGATGCTCTCCGCGAACGGGGAACGGCGGCGCCCGGACTCGCTGGCCGCGGAGGAACCGATGGAAATCCGGGTCGGCGGGAAGCCGCTCGCGGTGACCATGCGGACCCCCGGCAGCGACATCGAGCTCGCGCACGGCTTCCTGCTGACCGAGGGCGTCATCGGGTCTCGCGAGGACATCGCGACGGCACGGTACTGCGACGGCGTCGACGATCAGGGGCGCAACACCTACAACGTGCTCGACGTGGCGCTGGCCGATGGCGTGCCGCCGCCGGACACGGGCGTCGAGCGGAACTTCTACACGACTTCCTCGTGCGGCGTGTGCGGGAAAGCCGCGCTGGACGCCGTGAAACTCAAGACGCGCTTCGATCCGGCCTCGTCGGGTTTCGCGGTGACGACCGAAGTGCTGGCCGGGCTGCCGGATGCCTTGCGGGCACAGCAGAAAGTCTTCGCGCAGACGGGCGGGTTGCACGCGGCGGCGTTGTTCGCCGCGGACGGTTCGCTGCTCGTGGTGCGTGAGGATGTCGGGCGCCACAACGCGGTCGACAAGGTCATCGGCTGGGCGTTGCTGGAAAATCGGGTACCGCTCGAGGAAACCGGGCTGCTGGTGTCGAGCCGCGCGTCGTTCGAACTCGTGCAAAAGGCCGCCATGGCGGGAATCCCGTTGCTCGCGGCCGTCTCGGCGCCGTCATCGCTGGCCGTGGAATTGGCTGAGGACAACGGAATGACGCTCATCGGCTTCCTGCGCGGCGACAGCATGAACCTCTACACCGGCGACGCCCGCGTCCTGACGACCTAGCCGAACTGTCGGTGCCCCGCGTTACCGTTGTTTTGGGGGGGTCCCCAAGGGGCCCCATGGGGGACGAAGGTCCCCTGGATCAACGTTACCGCGGGGCACCGACAGTTTTCGGAGCGTGAATGGCCGGGAGTTATTCCGTCGGGGCCCAGTTGCCGTGGAAGCCCTCGGGGACTCGGTCGGGCAGGTGGATGGCGCCGACCAGCTCGAGTGAGGCGGCGTCGAGGAGGGTCAGGTCGCTGCGCTGGGAGGCCGGGTCGTAGACGAAGCCCATCAGGACGCCTTCGTCCTCGCCGGCGTCAGGGCTGGACGGGACGAAGACGAACTCGCCCGGTTCGCGGCCCTTGCCAAAGGTGCGGACCTCGGAGGTCACGCGCTCGAGGTCGTGCTTGAACAGTGCCGGGCCGCGTGACGGGCACTGGCCGACCGAGTAGCCGAAGTGGTGGCGCGAGCCGACGAGGCGCTCGTCGACGCGGGGGAATTCCTGGCCGCGGTCGTCGAGGCGTTCTTCGATGACCTTGCCCGCCGCGAGGTCGACGGTCCAGCGGTCGAGGGTGGGCGGGCCCTCGTTGGGGCCGGTGTGGTCGCGGTCGAACATCTTCGGGTGGCGGATGACGTCGAGGACGATCTTGTCGCCGTCGTCGTAGGCGTTCATCGGGTGGAAGACGTAGCAGGGCTCGACGTCGAACCAGCGGACGTCCGCGGCCGAGCCTTCACGCGGCATGACGCCGATGCGGGCCGGGTAGGACTGGTTCCAGCTGTACGGGAAGCGGCCGTTCGAGCCGAGTGAGTCGCCGAGCATCGCGGTGACCGGGTCCGGCACGCGGACCTTGCCGATGACGGCCGAGACCATCAGCTTGGCCGGGGTGCGCAGGAACTTCGGCACGGTCGCCTCGACACCCTGAGCGGCGTCGAACACCACCGGCAGGTCGTAGAACACGACGTGGTTCTCGGTCAGCGAGAAGTCGTGCATCATCGGCGAGCCGGTGACCTCGATGTCGACCGTGCGGCGGGCGCGGCCATTCGTATTGATCACCGAGTACTGGACGCTGTTGCCGCGACCGAAGAAGTACGAGACGGCGTGCAGCTCACCGGTCTTGGGGTCGCGCTTCGGGTGGGCGGTGTAGCCGCCGGGCAGCGTGCCGTCGAAGTCGCACGGGCCGACCGTGTCGAGCTCGTCGGTCAGCTCGTAGTTGGCGACGCCACCCTCGACCAGCGCGAGCGTCTTGCCCGCGTGGGAGATGACATTGGTGTTCGCGCCGAGCGACTCCATGCCGGCGCGGTGCTCGCGGCCGTGCGGGGTCTCGCCCAGCGCCTCGGCGATCTTCGGGTTGCGGACCCAGCGGTTGCGGTACCACTGCGCCTTGCCGTCGCGCAGGCGCACGCCGTGGACCATGCCGTCGCCCATGAACCAGTTGTACGTGGCCGGGTCGACCTCGGACAGCGGGTTGGGCCCGTTCCGCAGATAGCGCCCGTCGAGGTACTCCGGGATCGAGCCGGTCACGGCCAGCTCGGTGATCGTGTGCTCCTTGGCAACCGGCGCGTAGTTGCCCTCAAGGTACTTGTTCCCCATGACATGCTCCCCTACCTGGCATAACTCAGTTATGCTCCAGGTATAACAGAGTTATGCGATACTGGCAAACGTGACAGCCGATGACATCCGAAGCCGACTGGTCGAAGCCGCCGTGCATTTGCTGGCCGAGGGCGGGCCCGAGGCACTGCAGGCGCGCAAGGTGGCCGCCGAGATCGGCGCGTCGACCATGGCCGTCTACACCCATTTCGGCGGGATGGGCGAGCTCATCGAGGAGGTGGCACGCGAGGGCTTCCGGCGCCTGCGCGACAACCTCGGCCGGATTCCGCCCGGCGACGACCCGGTAGCCGACATCTTCATCAAAGCCTATGCGTACCGACACACTGCCGTAGAACATCCGCAGCTGTACGCGGTCACCTTCGGGCTGTCCGCACCGGGTGGCAAGCGGGCCGCGATCAAGGGTGTCGCCGACCTGACAGACGCCAATTCAGAAGAAGGACGCGAGGCTCTCTCTCACATCGTGGATGCCTCTTCGCGCGCCATCGAGGCGGGAAGGTTCCGCCAGGCGGAGCCACTGGAGGTGGCTTCACAACTCTGGAGCGGCGTGCACGGCTACGTGACCCTCGAGATCGCCGGCCATTTCGGCGAGGACAACGAGGGCGTAAATCAAGTACTCCTACCCCTTGGTGTGACTCTCGCGGTAGGACTGGGTGACACTCCGGAGTCGGCCGCGCGGTCGCAGAGGGTGGCGGTGGACACTTGGCGCAAGGCGAACGGAAACACCGGAGGCCAATCTGACGATGTGAGGTGAAAGGTCGGTCACAGAGGCAACGCGGGGGCGGGTGTCATGCGTCTGACCTGGTGAGGGATCTTGGAGAGGGGACCAGGTGGACACGGGGGACGACAAGGGCGGCAAGCGCGCTTCGGCGCGCCGCTGGATCAGCCGCCGCTCGGTGCTGATCGCGGGTGCTTCGGGACTCGCTGTAACCGGTATCGCCGCCGGTTCGGCGACCGGGAGACTGCCGTTCAGCCCGGCGTTGCAGCGTGCGGCCGGCGTGACTTCGCCGACGCCGACGGCCCAGCCGGGCGTCGTCCGCATCGAGCGGGTGTTCTCGGCCGCGCGTAACCGCGAGATCGAGTTGCTGACCATGCTGCCGTCGAAGTCACCGGCTCCCGGCTTGCCCATGTCGCTGATGCTGCACGGCCTGCGCGGCAACGCGCGCCACGCCTCCCCCACCGGCCTGCTCAAGCAGCTCAGCAGCGATGTCTCCCGCCGCGCGGTACCCGCGTTCGGCTTCGTCGCGGTCGACGGCGGCGACAACTACTGGCACGAGGCCCACCCCGGCGACAACCCGATGGCGATGCTGCTGGAGGAGGTGCCCCGCTGGCTGGCCGAACGCGGCCTCGGCGGCACCGACGGCCAGCCGTTCGCCTGCGCGGGCCTGTCGATGGGCGGCTTCGGGGCCATGCTCTACGCGAGGCGCCGCGTCGAACGCCGTGACCCGCCTGCCGCCGTAGCGGCGCTGGCGCCGGCGCTGATGACGTCCTGGGCCGAGATGAACAAGCGCAAGGCGTTCCGCGACGCCGCGGACTGGGCGTCGATGGACCCGCTGAAGAACATCGCGGCGCTGAAGGACATCCCGACGGCGATCTACTGCGGCACCGAGGACGACTTCATCGGTGGCGTGCGCAAGTACATCTCCGAAGCTCACCCCGCCGTGGCGCACACGGCGCGGGGCAAGCACGGAGACGGTTTCAATCGGACTGTGGTGCCCAGCCTGGTCGGTTTCCTCGGGAAGCACGTTCCCAAGACCGACGCCTAGGTAGTGGCGATTTCGAGCCACCTGGCGGCTACTGACATCAGCCAGAAGCCGACCAGGGTGCCCGCCATGAACAACGAGGTCCAGACGAGCAGGCCGCGGTCGTCCTCGGCCTTCGCCCGCATGCGGCTGAGCGCATACCAGGCGAAGGCGAGGAACGGCAGCGGCATCAAGGGCAGCGCCGAGAACCGTACGACGACCGCGACCAGGCAGGTCACGGCGAGCACGATGAGCACGATCGTCAGTACCCGGTGCAGCTTGGGATAACGGTGGTACGTCGCCGTGACGACGCGCTGCGAGAGCTCCGTGATGCCCGGAACCTCTTCTGACAAGTTCTGCTGGACCACTATGCCGACTTCTCGCCACGCTCACTGCGGGTCCGGCGGGACGGCTGCCGCGACACGATGGTCGGGTTGACGTTCTCCCGGACGGTCTGCTCGGTGATCACGACCTTGGCCACGTCATCCCGGCTGGGGATGTCGTACATGACCGGCTGCAGCACCTCTTCGAGGATCGCGCGCAGGCCACGGGCGCCGGTGCCGCGGAGCACGGCCTGGTCGGCGATGGCCTCGAGCGCGGTCTTGGTGAACTCCAGCTCGACGTTGTCCATCTCGAACAGCTTCTTGTACTGCTTGACCAGCGCGTTGCGCGGTTCGGTCAAGATCGACACAAGGGAAGCCTTGTCGAGGTGGGTCACGCTGGCCACGACCGGGAGGCGACCGATGAACTCGGGGATGAGCCCGAACTTGATCAGGTCCTCCGGCATGGTGTCCGAGAAGACGTCGCTCTCGTCGATCTCGGCCTTGGTGCGGATCTCCGCGCCGAAGCCGAGGCCGCGCTTGCCGACGCGCTCGTTGATGATCTTCTCGAGGCCCGCGAACGCACCCGCCACGATGAACAGCACGTTCGTCGTGTCGATCTGGATGAACTCCTGGTGCGGGTGCTTGCGGCCGCCCTGCGGCGGTACCGAAGCGGTGGTGCCCTCGAGGATCTTCAGCAGTGCCTGCTGCACGCCCTCACCGGACACATCGCGCGTGATCGACGGGTTCTCGCTCTTGCGGGCGATCTTGTCGACCTCGTCGATGTAGATGATGCCGGTCTCGGCGCGCTTGACGTCGTAGTCGGCCGCCTGGATCAGCTTGAGGAGGATGTTCTCGACATCCTCACCGACATACCCGGCCTCGGTGAGCGCCGTGGCGTCCGCGATCGCGAAGGGGACATTGAGCAATTTCGCGAGGGTCTGCGCCAGGTATGTCTTGCCACATCCGGTCGGTCCGAGCATCAGGATGTTCGACTTGGCCAGCTCGACGGGCTCCTCCTTGGAGTCCTTCGGGCCCGCCTTGTCGTCGGCCTGAATACGCTTGTAGTGGTTGTAGACCGCTACCGCGAGGGTCCGCTTGGCGTCATCCTGACCGATGATGTACTGCTCGAGGAACTCGTGGATGTCGGCGGGTTTGGGCAGCTCGTCGAGCTTGACCTCACCGGCCTCGGCCAGTTCTTCCTCGATGATCTCGTTGCAGAGATCGATGCACTCATCGCAGATGTACACGCCGGGCCCGGCGATGAGCTTCTTCACCTGCTTCTGGCTCTTCCCGCAGAAAGAACACTTCAGTAGGTCTCCGCCGTCACCGATCCGTGCCATGGCCGTTGACCTTGTCCCCTCCGGTGCCCAGCACCTGATCTCTGCTCGCCCCGGTCATGGATTTCCTGACAGGGTACTCACGCGCTGCCACTGACGGTACCCGTCCGGCGCGCCTGACGGGAGCACCAACAAGGTTCCTACCGTGCCCGAAAGACCCTAGACCGAAACGCCGGTGCGTGTCTTCTCCCGACACGCACCGGCTCCGTGGTCGATTAGTTGGCAGAAGCTTTGCGATACGGAAGCACCTCGTCGATGATCCCGTATTCCTTGGCCTCCGCGGCCGTGAGGATCTTGTCGCGTTCGACGTCCGCACGGACCTGCTCCGGGTCCCGCTTGGTGTGCTTCGCCAGGGTGGTCTCCATCAGGCGGCGCACGCGCTGGATCTCGTTGGCCTGGATCTCCAGGTCCGAAACCTGCCCGTAGGTGCCCTCGGTGGCCGGCTGGTGGATGAGCACCCGCGCGTTCGGCAGTGCGAGGCGCTTGCCAGGGGTTCCGGCCGCCAGCAGCACGGCGGCGGCCGAAGCGGCCTGGCCGAGCGCGACGGTCTGGATGTCCGGGCGGACGAACTGCATGGTGTCGTAGATCGCCATCAGCGAGGTGAACGAACCACCGGGCGAGTTGATGTAGATGGTGATGTCGCGGTCCGGGTCCTCGTGCTCGAGGTGCAGGAGCTGGGCCATCACGTCGTTGGCCGACGCGTCGTCCACCTGCACGCCGAGGAAGATGACGCGCTCCTCGTACAGCTTGTTGTACGGGTTGGATTCCTTGATCCCGTAGCTGGTGCGCTCGACGTACGAGGGCAGGATGTACCGGGACTGCGGAAGCTCGAAGCTGCTCATGTTTTTCTCCTGTAAGCCTTCGCGTCCGTCAGTTACCTGCAGCAGGGTTTGTCAGGTCGCGGGTCAGGACGTGGTCCACGAACCCGTAGTCCTTCGCCTCCTGGGCGGTGAACCAGCGGTCGCGGTCGCCGTCCTTGACGATCTGCTCGACCGTCTGCCCGGTCTGCTCCGCGGTGATCTTCGCGAGCTCCTGCTTCCACTTGCCGAACACCTCGGCCTGGATCGCGATGTCCGACGCGGTACCGCCGACACCGGCCGACGGCTGGTGCATCAGGATGCGCGCGTGGGGCAGCGAGTAGCGCTTGCCGGGGGTGCCGGAAGAGAGCAAGAACTGACCCATCGAGGCCGCCAGGCCCATCGCGTAGGTGGCGACGTCCGGCTTGATGAGCTGCATCGTGTCGTAGATGGCGAAACCGGCGGTCACCGAGCCACCAGGCGAGTTGATGTAGAAGCGGATGTCCGACTCGGAGTCGTCGGCGTCGAGCAGCAGGAGCTGCGCGGTGATCCGGTTGGCGACCTCGTCGTTGACCTCGGAGCCGAGGACCACGATGCGCTCCTGGAGCAACCGCTCGAACACCGAGTCGGTCAGGTTGAGCCCGGCGGTGCTCGACCGCGCCTCGGGCATGTGCTGCGTCACGTCTGCCTGCCTTTTCGCCGCTGGCCGCCCTCAGCGAGGGCAGCCGCTTCGTTCTGGGAGATCTGAGGATCTTGCAACCGACCCTAACGAACTTGGGCGGTGCAGAATGCCTGACACCGCCCAAGTTCGCTCAGAGCTTTAGCTTTCGCTGGTAACGGCAGCCTCTTCGGTGACCTGCGCCTCACCCGAAGGGGTCTCGTCGGCGCCGAACAGCTCGTTGAGGTCCACCGACGCGCCGGAGCCGTCGATGATCGCGGCCTTGCGGACGACCGAGGCCAGCGCCTTGCCGCGGCGGACGTCGGCGAAGATCGCGGACAGCTGGCCGGACTGCTGGGCACGCTGGACGTACTCGTCCGGGCTGATGCCGAAGCGCTGCGCCTGGTAGATGATCCGCTCGGTGAGCTCGCCGTCGTTGACCGAGGTCTTCTCGTTGTCGGCGATGGTGTCCAGCAGCAGCTGCGTGCGGACGGCCTTCTCCGACTCCTCGCGGACGTCGGCGTCGAACTCCTCGACGGTCTTGCCCTCGGCCTGGAGCGCCTCCGCGAAGGCGGCCTCGTCGTGGTCGAACTGGTGGATCGCATCGTGCTTGCGGTTCTCGATCTCGCCCTCGAGGACCTTCTCCGGGATCGGGACCTCGGTGCGCTCGAGCAGCAGCTCGAGGACCTTGTCGCGAGCCTGGACGCCCTGCTGCATCTTCTTGACGCGGGACAGGCGGGTGCGCAGGTCGCCCTTGAGCTCGTCGATGGTGTCGAACTCGCTCGCCAGCTGGGCGAACTCGTCGTCGGCCTCGGGCAGCTCGCGCTGCTTCACGGTCTGCACGACGACGGTGACCTCGGCGTCCTTGCCCGCGTGCTCACCGGCGACCAGCTGGGTGGTGAAGGTCTTGGTCTCGCCCGCCGTGGCGCCGATGATGGCGTCGTCGATGCCGTCGACGAGCTGGCCGGAGCCGATCTCGTAGGACAGCCCGGTGGTCGAGGCCTCCTCGACGTCCTGGCCGTCGACGGTGGCGGAGAGGTCGATCGAGACGAAGTCGCCGTTCTCGGCGGGACGCTCGACGCCGGTCAGGGTGCCGAAGCGGGCGCGCAGCTCGTCGAGCTGCTCGTCGACCTCGGCGTCGGTCAGGTCGACGTCGTCGACGCTGATCTCGACACCGGCCAGGTCGGGCACCTCGATGTCGGGGCGCACGTCGACCTCGGCGGTGAACTCGAGCACGACCTTGTCCTCGAGCTTCGTCACGTCGAACTCGGGCTGGCCCAGCGTGCGGACCTCGCCTTCGCGCACCGCCTCCATGTACTTGGCGGGGATGACCTCGTTGACGACCTCATCGAGCACCGGGGCGCGACCGATCCGGCTTTCCAACACACGAGCTGGGGCCTTGCCGGGACGGAAACCCGGGATCCGGACCTGCTGGGCGATCTTGCGGTAGGCGCGCTCGAAGTTCTCTGCGAGCTCGTCGAACGGCACCTCGACATTGATCTTCACTCGCGTCGGGCTGACCTGCTCGACGGTGCTCTTCAACGTATTCTCCTCGAGCCGAGATGGTGTGGTTGAACATTCCTGCTTGGATGTCCCCTGGTCACGTATGGACCGGGCCGTCCGAGTCTAGGCCAGCGGGTCCGCGGCACTTTTGACGGGTCACGCCCGCAGCATGCGGCCGATCACCCAGCGCATTTGCTCGGTGGCGTGCGGGATGGACATCGCGGGCTGCACCAGGTGACTCAGCAGCAGCCGGACGAACGCCTCTACCGCCATGGCCCACTCCGCGTCGCTGAGTTCCACCTCGGGGTAGAGCCGGACGAGCACGGGCGCGACGGCGCCGACACTGCGCGCGAGCACCGGGTCGGACTGGGTGGTCAGCAGCGGGAGCAGATCGTCGCCACCGCCTTGGCCGCCGGCGAGCACCGATTTCAGCAACGGATTGTCGCGAGCCGCTTCCAGTGTGTATTGGAATGCGGCAGTGACACCTTCGACGGGGTCGCCGGGATAGCCGGAAAGGGTTTGCGCGACCCCGGCCGCGAATCCGTCGGTTTCCCGGAGCATGAGAGCTTCGGCGAGTTCCGGTTTCGATCCCAGTTCTTTATAAACGGTCTGCCTGCTGACGCCGACGCGCGCGGCGACCTTGCCCATGGTGACGCTGGCCCAGCCATCCGCGCAGGTCAGCTCGGCCGCGGCGGTGAGCAGTCGCTCACGCAGCAGCGTCCGCACTGTTTTCGTGAATCGGGGACCTGGCTCCACAACTCGAAGTTTACATTGTGATCAAGTTTGTTGGTGAAGTTTACAACTGTGGGGCCATTGTCTACGGTGGCAAAACTTGCCGCGTTGTAGTCGGGACTGACAACCCCTGGAGTCCGCTTCGATGGCCATCGTGAATGTCCCCCGCGCTAATCGGGGGACTGGGGAATCACTGGCTCGGGGGGTGCCGAACCCCCGAATTCCGCTGCCCTCTGTCGCAGGCCCGACGGTGCTGCTCTTCGCGGGCGCGCTGCTGGTCTGGGCGGGCGCGACCTGGCTGGTGCTCGCCGACGCCGCGCCGCTGTGGGTGACGATCCCCGCGCACACGCTGGTCTCGTTCACCATGTTCACCGTGCTGCACGAGTCGGCACACCACTCCGCGGGCCGGTTCACGGTGGTGAACGAGGTGCTCGGACGGCTGTCCATGCTGTTCGTCGCGGCATACGGGTCGTTCCCGATGCTGCGGTTCATCCACATGGAACACCACCGGAACACCAATGAGGACTCCCGCACCGACCCGGACGCCTGGACCTCGCAGGGCAGCTGGTGGTCGCTGCCGTTCCGCTGGCTCACGATCGACGCCTGGTACGTCCGCTTCTACAACGCCCGCGTCACCTCCCGCCCCGCCGCCGAGCAACTGGAGACCTTCGCGGTGCTGCTGACGGCGCTGTCGGGCTTCGGCGGGCTGATCGCGACGGGCTGGGGCTGGGAACTGCTGGTGATCTACCTGATCCCGCAGCGCATCGGGCTGGCGCTGCTCGCCTGGTGGTTCGACTGGCTCCCCCACCACGGCCTCGGCGCGACCCGCAGGCAGAACCGGTTCGGCCTGGCCCGCGTGCGCGTCGGCCTGGAATGGCTGATGACCCCGCTGATGCTCTATCAGAACTATCACCTGGTGCACCATCTCCACCCGGCGATCCCGTTCTACCGTTATCTGCGCGCGTGGAACAGCAACCGCGAGGCCTACCTGGCGCACGACGTGCCGATCACGACGGCGTGGGGCCGCGACCTGTCCGCGGAGGAATACCGGCAATGGCGCAGGCTGGCCGGTTCGCTGGCCGACACCGCCGAGAAGCCGGCGGAACCGAGCTCGCTGGCGTTCTTCCCGCTGGTGGTCTCCGAGGTCCGGCAGGTGAGCGCGGACACCGTGACGGTTTCCTTCGCCGTGCCGGAGGACTTGCGCGAGGTCTTCGCAGGCAAGCCAGGTCAGCACGTGACGATCCAGGCCGTGGTCGAGGGACTGCGTGTCGAGCGCAGCTACGCGATCTGCGCCGGCCCCGGCCTGCGGGTGGCGATCAAGCACGTCGGCGGCGGCGTCTTCTCGACGTACGCCAACACCGCGTTGCGCGCGGGCGACACGCTCGAGGTCCAGCCACCGTCTGGCACCTTCGTGCTCGGCTCACCGGCCCGCCGCGCCCCGCGTTACGTCGCGGTGGCGGCGGGCATCGGCATCGCGCCGGTGCTGCCCGTGATCGCCGACGCACTGTCCACACAGGACAACTGCAGGGTGACCCTGCTGTACGTCAACCGCTCTGGCGCGTCGACGCTGTTCGCGGACGAGCTCACCGCGCTGGCACGCCGCTTCGAGGGCAGGCTGCACGTCGTGCACTACCGGACCGACGAGCGCGACCCCGATCTGCACACCACCCGCCCGGCCAGGCGGCTCGACCCGATCAGCGAGGCGCTGGCGATTTCGCATGAGCGGTACCAGCGAGGCCAGCTGGACGGGACACGCTTCCGCGCTTTGCTGCAGGGGCGGCTGCACCCGGCGAAGGTTGACGACTGGTTCCTGTGCGCGCCGCCCCGGCTGGTGGAAATGATCAGGGTTACCTTGGCGGACAACGAGGTCCCCGGCGAGGCCATGCACATCGAGTCGTTCCGCGCCCAGGGGTCGGGGGGGGGGTTGGTGATGTTTGCCGGCCACTACCACGACCACAACTTCCACCAACACCCGCCCACACAAGACGCAAAAC
>NZ_JBHWEB010000027.1:51026-94432 GCF_042734395.1 Amycolatopsis sp. NPDC059657
GAGGTGGTTCTCCAGGGCGTGGGGGGGCGGGATCTTCCTTTTCTGCCGGACCGGCGCGCGGGGGTTGTGGTTGATGGCGCGTTTAACCACCGGCCATACCACTCACGACCTAGGCACACAGCGGCCTCACAGGTAGCGCACATCCGGTCCATACCCGCCGGTCGCAGCATGGAGGGATGAAGAGCAGGCCGCTGCGCGCGAAACTCATCGCGTCGACCGTGGGCCTGCTCGCGCTCGTCTGCCTGATCATCGGGGTGGTCAGCGAACTCGCGCTGCGCGGTTTCCTGCTCGACCAGATCGACCATCAGCTCGACGCCGCCGCGCACCGGGCGCGGGATTTCACGCTTCACGGGCCGCCGGACAAGCTGCCGCTCGACGCGCCGGGGCAGGCGGCGGGGACGCTGAATCTCACCATCCTCGGCGGGCATGTGCTGAACGCCGGGCGGATTTCCGCTTCGGGGCAACAGGAACTGCTCGACCAGGGCGAGCAGGCCGAGCTGGCCGGGCTGCCGGTCGACGGCCGCGCGTACACCCGCACGCTCGGCGACCTCGGCGACTACCGGCTGATCGCGCTGCCGACCGGCGATGGCGTGATGATCACCGGGCTGCCGCTGAAGAACGCTCAGGACACGCTGTGGACGGTCGGGCTCATCCTGTTCGGCGTCGCATTGGCTGGCGTCACCGCCGCCGGGTTCGCGGGCGCCTACGCGATCCGCCGGACGCTGCGGCCGCTAGACCGGGTCGCGGCGACCGCGAGCCGGGTCGCCGAGCTGCCGCTCGAGCGCGGCGACGTCGTGCTGTCCATCCGGGTGCCCGCGATCGACACCGACCCGCGCACCGAGGTCGGGCAGGTCGGCTCCGCGCTGAACCTCATGCTCGGGCACATCGGTCACGCGCTCGCGGCGCGGCAGGCGAGCGAGCAGCGGGTCCGGCAGTTCGTCGCGGACGCCAGCCATGAGCTGCGCACGCCACTCGCCGCGATCCGCGGGTACGCCGAGCTGACGCGCCGCGGCACAGAGCAGGTGCCGCCGTCGGTCGCGCACGCCATGTCCCGTATCGAGTCCGAGGCCGCGAGGATGACCACGCTCGTCGAAGATCTGCTCCTGCTCGCCAGGCTCGACGCGGGCAAGCCGTTGGAGGTCGGCGAGGTCGACCTTTCGCGCTTGGTGGTCGACGCGGTCAGCGACGCGCACGTCGCCGGACCCGAGCACAACTGGCGGCTGCGGCTCACCGACGAGCCGGTGATCGTCTACGGCGATCCGCTGCGGCTGCACCAGATCTTGGCGAACCTGTTGTCCAACGGCCGCGTGCACACCCCACCCGGCACGACCGTCACCACGTCGCTGACCAGGTCCGCCGACGGCAGCGCCGTGCTGACGGTCACCGACGACGGTCCCGGAATCGACCGCGACCTGCTGCCCACGGTGTTCGAACGGTTCGCGCGCGGCGACTCGTCGCGGTCACGGGTGGCCGGCAGCACGGGGCTGGGCATGGCGATCGTGTCGGCCGTGGTGATCGCGCATCACGGCACGGTCGGCGTGACGAGCAGGCCTGGCCGCACGGAATTCGAAGTCCGGCTGCCCACACAGGTTTCACACAGCGTCGCCACAAGGTTGCCCCAGGCGCGTTCGTGACGCTGGGCGCATGACCGCTCTCGCTGAACCCGAAACCGAAATCGCGAGCAAGGCACCCACTCCCCCACGCGACTGGCACCGCCCCGCGTTCTTCGCGCTACTGGCGCTGACCGCCGTGTTGTATCTCTGGGACCTCAGCGCGTCCGGCTGGGCCAACGCGTTCTACTCGGCCGCCTCGCAGGCGGGCGCCGAGAGCTGGAAGGCCTGGTTCTTCGGCTCCAGCGACGCGGCGAACGCGATCACGGTCGACAAGACGCCGGCCGCACTATGGGTGACCGGGCTTTCGGCCCGGCTTTTCGGCGTCAATTCCTTGAGCATGCTCGTTCCGCAGGCGCTCATGGGCGTCGGCTCGGTCGCACTGCTTTACGCGACGGTGAAACGGGTTTCGGGTCCGACAGCGGCGTTGCTCGCGGGTGTGGTGCTCGCGCTGACACCCGCCGCGGCGTTGATGTTCCGCTTCAACAATCCCGACGCGCTGCTGGTTCTGCTGCTCGTCGCGGGCGCATACTGCGTCACGCGTGCACTGGAAAAGGCGAGCCCGCGCTGGCTCGCGCTCGCCGGTGTCGCGGTCGGTTTCGGGTTCCTGGCGAAGATGTTGCAGGCGTTCCTGGTGCTGCCCGCGTTCGGTCTCGCCTACCTGATCGCCGCGCCCGCCACACTCGGCAAGCGGGTACTGCACCTGACCGGCGCGCTGGCCGCGCTGATCGTCTCGGCAGGCTGGTATCTGCTCGTCGTCGCGCTGTGGCCGGTGAACGACCGGCCGTACATCGGCGGCTCTCAGGACAACAGCCTCACCGAACTCGTGCTGGGCTACAACGGTTTGGGCCGGATCACCGGTGACGAGACCGGCAGTGTCGGCCCGAGCAGCTGGGGCACCACCGGCTGGAGCAGGCTCTTCGGTGACGAGATGGCAGGCGGGATCGCGTGGCTGCTGCCCGCCGCGCTGGTCGCGCTCGGCGCCGGGCTGTGGTTCACCCGCCGGGCGCGCCGCACCGATCCCGGCCGGGCCTCGCTCGTGCTCTGGGGTGGTTGGCTGCTGGTCACCGCCGCGACGTTCAGCTACATGAGCGGCATCATCCATCCGTATTACACGATCGCGCTGGCACCGGCGATCGCCGCGCTCGTCGGCATCGGCGCGGCGCAGCTGTGGCGCCGCCGTGACGACGTGCTGTCCTCGGCACTGCTCGCGAGCGGGGTCGCGCTGACCGTGTTGATGACGTATCTCTTGCTTGCAAGGCAGCCGGACTGGCTGCCGTGGCTGGGTCCGGTCGTGCTCTTCGGCGGGCTCGCCGCGGCCGCGCTCATCCTCTTCAGCGGACAGCTTCCCCTTGTGACGCAACGAGGTGTGGCCGTTCTCGCGCTGGTGGTCACGCTGGCCGGAACCGGTGCGTACACCGTCGCGACGGCCGCGTCGACGCACACCGGCGCGATCCCGTCGGCAGGACCGTCCACCGGCCGCGGCCTGCGCGGCGGCCCCGGCGGCCTGCTCGGCACGTCGCTGCCCGGCGAGAGTCTCACCGCGCTGCTCAAAAAGGACGGTGACGGCTACACCTGGGTCGCCGCGACCGTCGGGTCCAACAACGCGGCCGGGTTCCAGCTCGGCTCCGGGCTGCCGGTGATGGCGGTCGGCGGGTTCAACGGCACGGACGCCTATCCCACGCTCGCACAGTTCCAGGAGTACGTCCGAAATGGACAGATCCACTTCTTTCTCGGCGAGGGCATGAGCATGCCGGCGAACAGCGGAAGCGATGTGGCGCAACAGATTTCCGACTGGGTCGCGGCGAGCTTCAGTGCGACGACCGTCGACGGCGTGACCGTCTACGACCTGTCATGAAGCACAGCGAGCACACAGGTCAGGCACACGGTGACCAAAGCGGGACATCCGAAGCTGAAGCCATGACAGCCCTCCCGCAGACCAGCCGCGGCCCCGCACCGGTGCACACTGTCGACACCGTTCTCGACGTCGTGATCCCCGTGCACAACGAGGAAACCGACCTGGAGCCCTGCATCCGCCGCCTGCACGCCCACCTCGACGGCCACTTCCCCTATCCGTTCCGGATCACGATCGCCGACAACGCGAGCACCGACGCGACACTGCGCGTCGCCGAACGCCTCGCCCGCGAGTTCGACGAGGTGGAAGTCCAGCACCTGGACGAGAAAGGCCGCGGCCGCGCGCTGCGTGCCGTCTGGTCCACTTCGGACGCGGCGGTGCTCGCGTACATGGATGTCGACCTGTCGACAGATCTCGCGGCGTTCGGCCCGCTGGTCGCCCCGCTCATCTCCGGGCACTCGGATCTCGCGATCGGCAGCAGGCTCGCACGGGGTGCGCGAGTCGTGCGCGGACCGAAGCGTGAGTTCATTTCCCGGTGCTACAACTTGATTCTGCGTGGCACGCTCGCCGCCAGGTTCAGCGACGCGCAGTGCGGGTTCAAGGCGATCCGCGCCGACGTCGCCGAGCGGCTGCTCCCCCATGTGCAGGACACCGGGTGGTTCTTCGACACCGAACTGCTCGTGCTCGCGCAGCGGTCCGGGCTGCGGATCCACGAGATCCCGGTCGACTGGGTCGACGATCCCGAGTCCTCTGTGGACATCGTGGCGACCGCCAAGGCCGACCTCAAGGGCATCGCCAGGCTCACCAAGGCGACCATGACCGGCCAGGTGCCGATCAGCAGGCTGCGCGAACAGCTCGGAAGGGACCCGATCGACGTGCGCACCCCCGGTGTCGCCCCCAGTCTCGCGAACCAGCTGGTCCGGTTCGCGGCCGTCGGCGTGCTCAGCACGTTGGCCTACCTCGCGCTTTTCCTGCTGCTGCGTACTTTCACCGGCGCGCAGGCCTCGAACTTGGTGGCGCTGCTGGTGACCGCGGTCGGCAACACCGCGCTCAACCGCCGTCTCACCTTCGGAATCCGGGGCAAGCGGGGCGCCGGCAAGCACCAGTTCGAAGGGCTGATCGTGTTCGGCCTCGGGCTCGGCTTGACCAGCGGCTCGCTCGCCCTGCTCCACGCGCTCGCCCAGCCGGGGCTGGCGCTCGAACTCGCCGCGCTGGTGGCGGCGAACCTCGCCGCGACCGTGCTGCGCTTCCTGCTGCTGCGCGGCTGGGTGTTCAACCCCCGCCGCCAAACCGTTTCCGCTGAGGAGAACTGAGATGACCGCCGTACTCGACGTACCGAAGGTCGAACCCGTGCGCCCGACCCCCGCTCCACCCCGCTGGTTACGCCCGGCGGTCTTCGGCCTGCTGGCCGCGACGGCCGCGCTGTATCTGTGGAACCTGACCGCTTCCGGCTACGGCAACAGTTTCTACGCCGCCGCCGTGCAAGCGGGCACGCAAAGCTGGAAGGCATGGCTGTTCGGCTCGCTCGACGCGGGCAACGTGGTCACCGTCGACAAGCCACCCGCCGCGATGTGGGTGACCGTCGCCTTCGCGCGGGTCTTCGGCTTCTCCAGTTTCACCGTGCTGGCACCACAGGCGCTGATGGGCGTCGCGTCGGTCGGCATGCTGTACGCGACCGTGAAACGGACGTCCGGCCCGGTCGCCGGGCTCTTCGCGGGCGCCGGGCTGGCGTTGACTCCGGTGGCGGCGTTGATGTTCCGCTTCAACAACCCGGACGCGTTGCTCACCCTGCTGCTGATCGTCGGCGCGTACTGCGTGGTGCGGTCGCTGGACAAGGCGAGCGCGCGCTGGCTGGCCTTCGCGGGCGTCGCGATCGGGTTCGCCTTCCTGACCAAGATGATGCAGGCGTTCCTGGTGCTACCCGCGTTCGGGCTCGTCTACCTGATCACCGCGCCGACGACACTGCGCAAACGGATACTGCACCTGCTGGGTGCGCTCGGCGCCATGATCGTCTCGGCAGGCTGGTACATCGCGCTGGTCGACCTGTGGCCGGCGTCGAGCCGTCCGTACATCGGCGGGTCGACGAACAACAGCCTGCTCGAACTCGCCTTGGGGTACAACGGACTCAGCCGCATCCTCGGCAACGAGGGCGGCGGGCCGAGTGTGGGCGGCGGGCCTGGTGGCAACGGGAACGTCGGGTTCGGCGGGGCTTCCGGGCTGGGCCGGATGTTCGGCGCCAGCTTCGGCACCGAGGTCTCCTGGCTGCTGCCCGCCGCGGTGATCGGCCTGATCGCGGGCCTGTGGTTCACGCGCCGCGCGCCACGCACCGACCGGACCCGCGCCGCGCTCATCCTGTGGGGCGGCTGGATGCTGGTCACCGGCCTGACGTTCAGCCTGATGAGCGGCATCGTGCACCCGTACTACGCGGTCGCGCTGGCGCCGTCGATCGTCGCCGTGGTCGCGATCTCGGGCCGCGCGCTGTGGCAGGGCCGCAAGAACATGTCGGCCCGCGTGGTGCTGGCCGGCATGGTCGCGGTGACCGCGGTCTGGGACTTCATCCTGCTCGACCGGACCTCGGACTGGCTGCCCGCGCTGCGCTGGGGTCTGCTGGTGCTGGGCCTGCTGGTGTCGACGTTCATCGCGGTCGGCCTGCCGCCCGTGCGCAGGCTCGTGGCGATCATGGCCGCGGCGACCGTGGTGACGCTCAGCTTGGGCACCGCCGCCTACGCCGTGGAAACCGCTTCGCTGGCGCATAGTGGCTCGATTCCGACCGCGGGACCGAGTACCAACACGATGGGCGGCGGTCCTGGCGGCGAACGCGAACAGGCGTCGAGCGAAGTCGCGGCTCTGCTGGCGTCCACGACCACCAAATGGGCCGCGGCGACGAGTGGCGCGCAGTCGGCGGCTTCACTGGAACTGGCCAGCGGCAAGGCCGTGATCGGCATCGGCGGCTGGAGCGGCGGTGACCCGGCGCCCACCCTCGACGAATTCAAGCAGTATGTCGCGAACGGGCAGATCAAGTACTTCGTCATCGACCAGGGCCGGATGGGCGGCGGCCGCGGTTCGACCGAGATCGCGGACTGGGTGGCGGACACCTTCAGCGCCACCACCGTGGGCAACGCCACGGTCTACACCCTGATCGATAACTGATCCACAGCGTGATCTCAGTTTTCGAGCGCATCCTGTAAATAAGCAACCGCGAAGGAGGCTCCCATGAACACTCCGATCTGGCACACCGCGAGCGCACGGGGCCCCCGCACGGTCAACGCCGACGCCGTCGGCGCCTTCGCCAGGCATGGCCACAGCGCCACCTTCGCGTTGGCCGACGGCGTCGGCGACTCACCAGCCGCCGCGCAGGCAGCCCGCGTCGCCGCTTCGGCGGCGGCGCGGAGCCTGGAGGAGAACGGCCCGGTGGCCGCCATCCTCGCCGCCCAGGCCGCGGTCCACGAGCTGGGCGGCAAGGGCGACGCGGTGCTCGTCGTCGCCATCCCGTTCGAAGGCGGCTACCAGGTGGCCTGGGTCGGCGATGTGCGCGCGTACGCGTGGGACGGCGTGCTGCTGCACCAGGCCACCCACGACCACACGCTCGCCCAGTACTTCCGCGACCACGGCCAGGAGCCGGCGCCGCACATGGAGCACGTGGTCACGACCAGTGTCCGCACCACGCGGCCCGACGAGATCGGCACTGCCGTGGTCGGCACCGGCGGCCTGGTGCTGACCAGCGACGGTGTCCACAAGCAACTCAGCCTCACCACCATGCGCGACGTGCTCGCCCAGCCGGAGGCGGGCGCCGCCGGGCTCGTCGAGACCGCGATCGGCGCCGGTGGCCGTGACAACGCGACCGCGCTCGTGGTCGAGCCGACCCGGCTGGCCGACTTACGGACGATTCCCATCGTGACCGCCGCTTAGCACCGGTTCCCGTACCCGCATCGCGGGCGCCAGGAAGAAGACGCACGCGGTGAGCACGACCGCGGACGAAAGCGCCCAGTGGAGCCCGATCCCGTTGGCGAGCGCGCCGACGATCACGGGTTCCACGAGGAAACCCAGGTAGCCACAAGCGGCCACGGCGGCGACGGCCTGTCCAGGCGAGTCGGGCTGCTTGCGGCTCGCGACGCTCCACGCGATCGGCACGATCCCGGCGACTCCGAGCCCGACCACGGCGAACCCGATGATCGTCACGATCGGCGAGGCCGCCATGAGCACCAGCGCGAAACCCAGCACCGCGATCACCGTGACCGCCTGGATGAACCGCACGGTGCCGACGCGCAGCACGATCCGGTCGGCGACCAGCCGGACCGCGATCATCGTGATGGAGAAGGAAAAGTAGCCCAGCGACGCGAGCGCGGGCACGGCGCCGGTGACGTCGGTGAGGTACACGGCGCTCCAGCTGTTGACCGCCCCCTCGGCGACGAACCCGCAGAAGGCGATCACCCCGAGCGGGATCAGCGCCCGGCTCGGCAACGCGAACGCGGCTTCGCCCTGGCCGCGGTCGGCGCCGGTGAGGAACCGGGTCAGCGCGGCCCACAGCACGACCGCCGGCAGCACCGCGCCCGCGACGGAGAAATGCACGGTCACCGGTACATGCCAGGCTTCCATCAGCGCGTCGATGCCCGAACCGGCGAGCCCGCCGATGTTCCAGAAGGCATGGAACCCGGCGAAGATCGGGCGGCCGTAGCCTTCCTCGACCCTGGCGGCGTGCGCGTTCATCGACACGTCGAGCACGCTGTTGCCGACCCCGAGCACCACCAGCGCGGCGACGAAGACGGGCATGTTCGGTGCGAACGCGACCAGCGGCAGCCCGGCGCACAGCACGGCCGCGCCGAGCAGCACCCCGCCCCGGCTGCCGACCTTGGTGATCAGCGCGCCCGCGCCGAGCAGCGCGACCACCGACCCCATCGCGAGCCCGAACAGCCCGACGGCCAGTTGCCCCGTGCTCAGCCCGAGCTGCGCCTGCACGGCGGGCACCCGGGCCAGCCATGTCGCGAACGCGGCCCCGCACACCGCGAAGACGGTCGAAACGGCCCACCGGGCCTGTCGTAGTTCCCCAGTCATGCCGCCAACCTACGGAAAGGGTCGTGCGCGTTCCGGGCGGTTCTAACCGCCCGCAACGCGCACGAGGTCCGTTAAGGCTTGCGGGCGACGCCGGCGAAGCCGCAGGAGGCGTTCGGGGTGAGCACCAGTTCCTCGGTCATCGGGGACTTGTCGTCGAGGCGCCACTCCGGGATCCAGACGACGCCGGGGTCGACGAGGTCGAAGCCGTCGAAGAGCGCCGTGAACTCGGCGCGATCGCGGAAGGCGACCGGCGAGGCCGTGTTCTTGTACTGCTCCATCAGGATCGCCTGCTGCTTCTGGACGTCTTCGGGGACGCCGTCGTTGGTGCCGTGGCTGGCGATGAGGTACGAGCCACTCGGCAGCAGCGTCTTGTAGTACTCGAGCGAGACTTCGGCGCCCATGCCCTGCGGCATGAAGTGCAGCAGGGCGACGGTCAGCAGCGCGATCGGCTGGCGCGGGTCGAGCACGCCGGTGTCCATCGCCTGGTCCCACAGGTTGGCGTGGTCGAGGAAGTCGGCGTTGATGGCCGCGTGCCTGGTCAGGTCGCCGTGCTGCTCGAGCAGGATCTTCGAGTGCGCGACGGCGACCGGCTCGTTGTCGACGTAGACGACCCGGCTCAGCGGGTCGAGCTCCTGGGCGACCTCGTGCACGTTGCCGACCGTGGGAACACCGGAGCCGATGTCGAGGAACTGGTGGATGCCCTGCTCGGAGCAGTACCGCACGGCCCTGCGCAGGAACTCGCGGTTGGTCCTGGCCAGCATGCGGGCCTGCGGGAACACTTTGAGCGCCATCGCGCCGAACTCACGGTCGACCGCCCAGTTCGTGGTGCCGCCGATGAACCAGTCGTAGATCCGCGCGACACTCGGGTGTTCGAGGTCGACGCCCTTAGGAGCGAAGGGCGGATCCGCAATGTCACTCAAGTCGCACTCCCCAACACCGCGCACGTGGATGGCATCCACAGTACCGCTCCGGAAAGTCATTCACTCACCGGAGTGGTCCCGTTTCAGCGTGCCGCCACCAGCGGTGGCGGGGCCGAAGCCGTGCCCCAGCCATTGGGCTCCGGTGTCAGCGTAAACCGGATGGTGCCCGATTGGAGTAGTTCACGGTGATTCATCCACGAGTCTTTCACCTCGGTGCCGCCGGTCCGCACCGAGGCAATGTACTGGAACTTCGACGCGTCCGCGCCCGGCGCCTGGATCGCGAAGCGGCGGCCGCCCTCCGGGGTGATCTCGACCTTGGGGAACATCGGCGCGCTCAGCAGGTACTGCCCGGAACCCGGTGTCGCCTCGAAGAACCCGGCCATCGAGAACACCAGCCACGCGGAGATCGTGCCGAGATCGTCATTGCCCGGCATGCCGTACGGCGTGTCGGTGAACAGCGTCCGCGCCGCGCGCAGCACCGCCGAGGTCTTCCACGGCGCGCCGGTCCAGCCGTACATCCAGGGCGCGTGCAGGTCGGGCTCGTTGTTGGGGTTGAACGCGAAGTTGTTGTGATAGTCGTACGCCCCATGAACCCATGAATCCTTGGCCGCCTTCGCGGGATCGGCCAGCAGCAGCTTCATGTCGAAGAACGTGTCGAGCCGCTTCTCCGCCTCGGCCGGGCCGCCCATCAGGCCGAACAGCTTCGGCGTGTCCTGCTGCGCGAGCCACTGGTACTGCCACGGCGTGCCCTCGTGGAAGCCGGTCGACTTAGCCGGGTCCGCCTCGCCGACCCACGTGCCGTCCACCGCGCGCGAGCGCGGGAAGCCGGTGAAGCCCTTGGACTGGGTGCCGGTGTCCCACAGCTTCGTGAAGTTCGAGCATCGCGAGGCCAGCGTCGCGGCCTTGTCACGTTCGCCGAGTCCTTGTGCCATCAGCGAAAGCGAGCAGTCGGCCAGCGCGTACTCGAGCGTCGCCGAACCCGCCTGCCTGGTGTCGCCGAAGGTGTAGCCCGGCACGTCGCGGTAGCCGATCCAGCCATTCTGGACATAGCTCGGGTTGCCGTCGCGGCCGCGGAACTTCGACTGGTCGGCGGGCACCTCGTTCGCGTTGCGCCACAACGCGTCGAACAAGGCGCGCGCTGTCTTGTCGTCGAGCAGGCCACGCCGGTAGTTGTCGACCACCCACGGTGTCACCGGGTCGCCGCTCATCACGTTCGTCTCGCCGCCGGCCAGCGCCCATCGAGGCACCCAGCCGCCATCCTGGTAAATCTTGAGCACCGATCGCGTCATGTCCGCGGCGCGTTCCGGATGCAGCAGCGCGACGAGCTGGTTCTGCGAGCGATACGTGTCCCACAACGAAAACATCTGATAGTACGGCCGGTCACCGGCATGGACCTTGTCGTCGAAACCGCGGTACTTGCCGTCCACATCGGACCCGACGGACGGGTGCAGCAGTGAGCGGTACAACGCGCTGTAGTACGTCCGCTGGTCGGCGGTGCTGCCACCGGCGACACGCATGCGGTTCAGCTCGTCACGCCACGTCTTCGAAGCCTGCGACTTGGCCTTGTCAAAGGAACCAGCCTCGGCGCCGCGGTTCAGCCGCGCACCGTCCACAGAGGTGTAGGAAAGCCCGACCGAAGCGCCGACCTGCTTGCCCTGTGACTGATCGAAGGTCAGCCAGGCGCCGGTACGGCCACCGCTCAGCGACGAGTCGCGCACACCCGGCTTGAGCACGCCGCCGCTCCACGTGCCGAACGACGCGAACGGCCGGTCGAACTTGGCGCTGAAGAAGACCCGGTACCGCTCCTTTTCGGTCTCCCAGCAGAAGTTCCCGCCCTGCAGCCAGCCTTCGACGGTGTCACCGCCGACGACCTTCACCTCGCCCGCGTAGCTGTAGCCGTTGCTCTCGCCGACCTCGATCAGCACGTTCTCGCTCTGGCCTGCCGGGTAGGTGTAGCGGTGCTTCCCGGTGCGCTCGGTCGCGGTGAGCTCGGCGCGCACGTCGTACTTGTCGAGCTTGACCGCGTACTCGCCGGGCGCCTTGGTCTCGTTGGCGTGGCTGAACTTCGACCCGTACTGCGCCGGGTTCGACGAGGTCACCGGGCCGGTGGTCGGCATGAACCGGATGTTGCCCATGGTCTGGCAGCCGACACCGGACAGATGCGTGTGACTGAAGCCGAGGATGGTGTCCTGCGCGTAGTCGTACGACGCGTACTTCTTGAGCTGCGTGTCCGGGCTCAGCTGCACCATCCCGAACGGCACGGTCGCGCCGGGGAACGTGGTCCCGTCGCCGTTGTTGCCGATCGAGGTGTCGACCAGCTCCGTCGGATCGGCAGGGAACCCGGGCCCCGCCTCGGCGGCGGGCGCCGTGGCGACCCCGAGCGTGACGGCCATCAACCCGGCCAACCAGCGCATGCGAACTCCTCTGACAACGTTGTCACAACCCCTGCCGAAGATCCTCTCCGACCGCCCCGATCGCCGTCAACCGACGATCGTCGCGCTCAGGAGCGGTAGGTGACCCTGCCACCCATGATCGTCGCGCGGATCGGCATCGCGCGCAGATCCGTGCTCTCGGCCGGATCCTCCGCGGTGATCACCAGGTCGGCGACATCGCCGACACGGATCCCTGAGCGCCCACGCGCGGCGGCGCTCAGCGCGTCCGCGAGCTGGATCGCCTGCTCGGGATGCCACGCCGGGCGGTCGTCGTCGGTGCGGCTGACCGCGGACGCGATGCCGTCCCACGGGTCGAGCGGCGCGACCGGCGCGTCGGAGCCGATCTCCAGCCGCGCGCCCGCCGCGAGCAGCGCGCCGTACGGAAACGCCCGCGCGGTACGGGAAGCCCAGTACCGGTCTGCCACGTCACGGTCGTCCGGCTGCTGCGCCGGCTGGACGCTCGCGATCACGCCCAGCTCGGCGAACCTCGCGATGTCCTCGGCACGCAGCAGCTGCGCGTGCTCGATCCGGCCGGGACAGCCGACTTCTGCGAAGGCGTCGAGCGCGATCGTGTTGGCGTGATCCCCGATCGCGTGCACCGCCGGGGAAATCCCGTTCTCCCAAGCCTTTCGCAGCAATGGGACGAGTTCGGAAGGCGGCGTTTCGAGCAGCCCGAACGACGGCGAGCCGGGATACGGGTCGTGGCAGTACGCCGTGCGCGTGTTGAGCGAACCGTCCACGAACACCTTGAGCGGGCCGACGGTGAGCAGCCCGCCCGAGTCCGGTACCACGTCACCGGTGCGCAGGCCCCGCGAGATCGCGAGCTCCAGCGCGAACCGGGCGATCACGCAGTCCACCCGGATGGGCAGTGGCGCGGCCGCGAGCCTGCGCGTCCAGTCGGCGACGGTGTCGGTGTATTCGTAGTCGGCGATCCCGGTGACCCCGCGCGCGGCCGCGGCTTCGAGCGCCTCGGCAACCCAGCGGTCCTGGGTCTCACGGGACGCGACCGGGAGTTCGGCGGTGGCGCTCATGCAGTCGTTCTCCAGCAGCACACCGGTCGGATGCTGTTCGCGGCCGACCAGTTTCAGCGCGGCCGGGCTCAGCCACAGCGTGTGGAGGTCGCCGCTGAACAACGCGACCGGCTGCCCCGGCAGCGCCCGCTCGAGCAGGTCCTTGTGCGGAACGTCGGGCCAGAGCCCGTCGCGGAACCCGGCGCCGGTGACCAGCTCCCCCGGCCCCGCCGGGTGCGCGGCGACGAGGTCGACGGCCTCGGCCGCCGATTTCGCGCTGCCGAGCGGGATCCGCCGCCGGGCGGCCGCCCACTGCACGGTGTGGACGTGCGCGTCGACGAGTCCCGGCAGCAGCGTGCCGCCGTCCGCCTCGAGCACTTCCGCGGCGCCCGCAGGCTCACCCGGCGGGGTGACGGCGACGACCCGATCGCCGGACAGCCGGACGTCGGCCAAGGCGCCACCGATACCCGAACGGACGCCTCGCACTAGCAACTCGCTCATGGGAATACCCTGCCAGACCGCCGACGCTTCGAGTGCATTCGAAGTGCTTGGTTCCGGGCCCCGCCCCGGCGAGACTGGGAGGACGACCTTGGTGACACCTGGGGGCTCCGTGACCATTCGCATCACCGTCGCGTCCCCGCCCGGCCATGATCCGGGCACAACACGGACGGCGGCGGAACGGGGGCCCGCCGCGATCGGCACCAGGGTCGCCGATCAGCGCGGATTCACCCGCAAGCTGCGGCAGGCCATCAGGCGACGCGCCGAGTCGTGAGTGTTGCCAACGGTCAGAACCGTCGGGCGCCGCGCCTTGTCGTTTTTTTTCCAACTGAAAACACCCCACCCCAACCCACACGACTCTATAATTTCGAATGCGTATTCAAAGTCGCATATATCGATTTGATTAACGTTACCTAATAACGGTAACGGACCTTCTCCGGCAATTCCGCAACCCGTTACTCCATTCAGCTCACGCCGAATGGACGAATTGCATCGATCGTTGATACCGGCTTATTGCGGTCTGCCGATTCCGGATATCTACTGCTCGGGCATGTCCATGAACGAGAGGCCGGAACAGTGAATTCACGCTGGAGAAGGCGAGCAGGCATCACCGTGCTCGCCACCGCGTTGAGCGCTTCCACCCTTGGCGCCGCGCCGAGTGCGTTCGCTCAGGAGGCGCCACCGAGCAGCCCGACGGCCGGTGCGTCGAACGGGAGCGAGCTCGACACGCACGACAAGGAACTGGTCGCCGAAGCCGAAAAGGCAGGCAAGCCGGATGTCACGCTGCTGATCGCGGCGGAGCGAGGCAAGTCCGAGGTCGCGGCGAACGAGTTGCGCGCGCTGGGCGGTGTCGTGCAGTCCAACGACACGAAGCTCGACTACCTCAAGGTGACCGTGCCGGTGAAGCAGGCCGAGAAGGCCGCCAAGCTCGGCAGCATCAACGCGGTCGACGTCGACGGCCTGATCAAGCTCGACGACCCGCGCCCGGACGGGACGTCCGACCCGCTCCCGCAGCCGGCGCCGGACAAGAACACCCCCCGCGTGAACCCGTACATGCCGACCGGTGACACCTACGCCGCACAGTTCGGCCAGGTGCTCCCCGCCTGGGACGGCAAGGGCACCACGGTCGCCGTCCTCGACTCCGGCGTCGACCTGGAGAACCCGGCACTGCAGACCACCAGCCACGGCGAGAAGAAGATCGTCGACTGGTACAACGCCAACTCCCCCACTTCCGGCGACGGCACCTGGGTCAAGCAGTCCACCCAGACCTACACCGGCACCTTCACCGCGAACGGCCGCACCTGGACCGCGCCCGCAGGCGGCCCGTACACCCTCGGCTCGCTCGCCGAGACCGCGGGCGACCTGGGTGGCGCCGGCAGCGAGACCGGCGGTGACCTCAACCGCGACGGCGACCGCACCGACTCGTGGGGCATCCTGCTCGACACCGTGACCAAGCAGGTCCGCGTCGACCTGAACCAGAACGGTGACTTCACCGACGACAAGGCGATGGCCGACTACAAGGTCGCGGGCGACTTCGGCTTCTTCGGCACCGACAACCCGGCCACCGGCGTCGTCGAGAAGATGGCGTTCGTCGTGCAGACCGACCACGACGGCTACGTCAACATCGGCATCGCCGGTGCGGCGCACGGCTCGCACGTCGCGGGCATCGCGACCGGGCACGACCTGTTCGGCGGCAAGATGCAGGGCGCGGCGCCCGGTGCGAAGGTGCTGGCCGTCAAGGTCTGCCTGACCACCTCGTCGTGCACCTCGTCCGGCCTGATCGACGGTGTCATCTACGCCGCCAAGAACGGCGCGGACGTCGTCAACATCTCCATCGGCGGCCTGCCCGCGCTCAACGACGGCAACAACGCGCGTGCGGAGCTCTACAACCGCACGATCGCCGAGTACAACATGCAGCTGTTCATCTCGGCGGGCAACAGCGGCCCCGGTGGCAACTCGGTCGGCGACCCGTCCGTGGCCACCGACGCGGTCAGCGTTGGCTCCTACATCACCAAGGAGACCTGGCTGTCGAACTACGGCTCGAAGACCGCGCAGGCCGAGTCGCTGCACCCGTTCTCCTCGCGCGGACCGGCCGAGGACGGTGGCTTCAAGCCCGACATCATCGCGCCGGGTTCGGCCATCTCGACCATCCCGCGCTGGCAGGCGCCCGGCCCGCTGCCCGGCACGTACGCACTGCCCGCCGGCTACGCGATGTTCAACGGCACGTCGATGGCCGCCCCGCAGGCGACCGGCGCCGCCGCACTGCTGGTGAGCGCGTACAAGGCGACGCACAACGGCAAGCGTCCCCCGGTCGCGCAGCTGCGCTCGGCGATCAAGTCGACCGCTCGCTACGTCAACGGGATCGGCGCGTACGCGCAGGGCGCGGGCCTGTTCAACGTGCCTGCGGCGTTCATCGCGCTGCAGCTGAACCCGAAGCCGGACACCGTCGCCACCTCGGTCGAGGTGCACACCGTCCTCAGTGGACTCCTGAAGACGCCGAACACCGGTGTCGGCATCCACGACCGTGAGGCCGTCGTGGCTGGCAAGCCGTTCACGCGCACCTACACGCTGAAGCGGACCACCGGTTCGGCGAACCCGGTGCCGTACTTCGTCAGCTGGGTCGGCAACGACGGCACCTTCTCCTCCGGCAACCACGTTCAGCTGCCGCTGAACACCGAGGTGAAGTTCGACGTCAAGGTCAACCCGAAGACCGCGGGCGTGCACTCGGCGCTGCTGCGCCTGGACAACCCGTTCACCATCGGCATCGACGTGCAGACGATGAACGCGGTGTTCGCGGCACAGGACTTCGAGGCCGCCAAGGGCTACAAGATCGACAACTCCGGCACGGCGGCGCGCAACCAGTCGCAGAGCTTCTTCGTGCGGGTGCCCAAGGGCGCCAGCGCGCTGAAGGTCGACCTCGCCGGTGGCGGTGCCGAGAAGGGCAAGGGCCAGGTCCGCTTCCTGCGCTACGACCCGACCGGTGTGCCGCTCGACGTGACCTCGTCGACGAACTGCTACAACCCCGACGCGGGCGCGGGCTGTGCCGGTGGCACGCCGACCAGCCGCACGGTGGCGAACCCGCTGCCGGGTGTCTGGGAGATCACCGTCGAGGCCAGGCGCACGTCCGATGTGGACAACGCGCCGTTCACCGTCAGCGCTTCGGTGCTGGGCACGGCGATCTCGCCGAACCCTGATGACATCGCGGCGGCCACCATCGGCACGCCGCTGAACCGCAGCTACACGGTGACGAACACGCTCGGCGGGTTCACCGGCAAGCTGACCGGCGGCGCGCTGGGCAGCACCACGATCCAGAAGCCGACCATCGGCAACCTGGAGCAGAAGCAGTTCCCGATCACGGTGACCCCGGGGTCGACGTCGCTCACCGCGACGATCGGCAACACCTCGGACGTCGGCGCCGACCTGGACCTGATCGTGTTCAACTGCACCACGGGCTCGTGCGTGCAGGCCGGTTCCAGCGCCGACGGCGACTCCGAGGAGTCCGTGACCATCGCGAACCCGGCCGCAGGCCAGTGGGTCGTGCTGATCGACGGCTTCGCGGTGCCTTCTGGCTCGACGACGTACGACTACCTCGACACGTTCGTCAACCCGGCGTTCGGTTCCGTCGTGGTGACGGACGCGGACGCGGCGCGTGCCTCCGGCAGCGCCTGGACCGTGCCCGGCGTGGTGACCGTCAACGCGGCCCCGGCCGCCGGTCGCATCCTGCGCGGCGTGCTCTCCGTCCGGACGTCCGAGAACGTCCAGGTCGGAACCGGCACGGTCCTCGTGAGGAGCGTCAGCTAGTCCATTAAGGCAAGGGCTCGTCGCGCTGGATGTCTTCGTCGACCTGAACGTGGGTCACGGACTCCAGCGCGGCGAGCTCTTTTACTTTGGCCGCAGGGATTTCCGCTCGTATCGCGCCGAGCTCAGGCGCTTGGGAAAGCACCTGGCCGCCCATCGCGACGACCACTTCGCTGACGTCTGCCGTCGCCATGATCAGCACTGTCGTCATCGTTCGCTCCTGAGGTAGGCGCCGGGCTCGGCGAGTACCCGGTGGATCACGCGACCGGCGGCGCCGAGCGTCGCGGCCCGCGCGCCGAGCCCGGACGCGGTCAGTGTCGGCACACCGCCCCTGAGCGTGCTGAGCCGGTCTCGCAGAACCCGCTCGATCGGGCCGCCCAGCTGGGGGAACAGCGGCGCGAAGATCCCGCCGAGCACGATCCGGTCGACGTCGAAGAGGTTCACCGCCGACGCCAGCGCTACCCCGAGCGCTTCCCCGGCTCGTTGCTCCTTGCCGAGAAGAACCTCTTGTCCCGCATAGGTTTCCAAGCAACCCCTGCCACCACAGCGGCACTCCGGGCCGTCCGGCGACACGACGACGTGCCCGAGTTCGCCGGCCAGGCCGTTCGGCCCGCGGAACAGCTCACCGTTGACCACCAGCCCGGCGCCGATGCCGATTTCACCTGAGACGTAAAGGAAATCGCGCTCACCGGCGCCGAACCAGAGTTCACCGAGCGCGGCGAGATTGGCCTCGTTGTCGAGTTCGACGGCGACCGGGAGGTCGAGCAGTTCGGCGGCGCGGACGTCTCGCCAGCCGAGGTTGGGCGCGCTGACCAGCAGTCCGTCGCCGACCGGGCCGGACAAGGCGAGCCCGGCGCCCGCGACGGTCAGCCCGAGTTCCTTGGCTTCTCCGAGCACTTCGAGCGCCATGGTCCTGAGTTCGGCGAGCACGGCTTCGGGGCGCTCGCGATTGTCGCGTTCGCGGCGGATGTCCCGGCGAACCTCGCGTGTCAGGTCGACCAGGCACACGGCGAGGTAGTCGACGTTGATCTCCAGCCCGAGCGCGGCGACCCGCGCGCCGCTGAGCACCACGTCCACGCCGGGCCTGCCGCGCTCGCCGGCACGCGCGAGGCCGGACTCGGCGAGTATCCCGGCGTCGATCAGGTCACCGACCAGTTTGGACACCGTGCTCTTGGTCAGGCCGGTCAGCTCGGCGAGCGCGGCGCGGGTCAGCGGACCGCGCCTGCTGACCTCGCCGAGCACGACTTCGAGGTTGCTGGCACGCATCGAGTCGTGTCGGACAGCCTGGGACATGGCACGCACCTTATTGACTCCGACGGGTCTGCGTATTTAGTCTACAACGTGAACTAAATGGAAGGACATCTGATGAACGCCTACGCTCCGACCCCGTCGGACAAGTTCACCTTCGGCCTGTGGACGGTCGGCTGGCAGGCGAGCGACCCCTTCGGCACGGCGACCCGCGCCCCGCTCGACCCGGTCGAGAGCGTCCACCGGCTCGCGGAACTGGGCGCCTACGGCGTGACCTTCCACGACGACGACCTACTCGCCACCGAGCCCGACCGCGACAAAGCCGTCCAGAAGTTCAAGGACGCGCTCGCCGCGACCGGCCTCCAGGTCCCGATGGCGACCACCAACCTGTTCACCCACCCCGTCTTCAAAGACGGCGGCCTCACCAGCAACGACCGCGACATCCGCCGCTTCGCCCTCCGCAAGGTCCGCCGCAACCTCGACCTCGCCGCCGAGCTCGGCGCCCGCACCTACGTCGTCTGGGGCGGCCGCGAAGGCGCGGAATCCGACGCGGCGAAAGACGTCCGCACGGCCTTGGACCGCTACAAGGAAGGCCTCGACCTGCTCGCCGAGTACGTCGTCGAGAAGAACTACGACATCCGCTTCGCCTTGGAGCCCAAGCCGAACGAGCCCCGCGGCGACATCCTCCTGCCGACGATCGGCCACGCGCTGGCGTTCATCTCCCAGCTGGCGCGCCCCTCGATGTTCGGCCTGAACCCTGAGGTCGGCCACGAGCAGATGGCCGGGCTCAACATGGTGCACGGCGTCGCGCAGGCACTGTGGCAGGGCAAGCTGTTCCACATCGACCTCAACGGCCAGCACGGTCCCAAGTACGACCAGGACCTCATCTTCGGCCACGGCGACCTCACCAGCGCGTTCTTCCTGGTCGACCTGCTCGAAAACGGCGGCTACGACGGCCCACGCCACTTCGACTACAAACCCCTGCGCACCGAAGACTCCTCGGACGTCTGGGAATCCGCGGCCGCGAACATGCGCACCTACCTGATCCTCCGAGCGAAAGCCCAAGCCTTCCGCGAAGACCCCGAAGTCGCGGACGCACTGGCCGCCTCTCGGGTCCCGGACCTGTCTACGCCCACCCTCGCACCTGGCGAAACCCTGGACTCCCTGCTGACCGACGACTTCGACGAGGACGCTGCGGCGGCGCGGGGCTATCACTTCACTCGGCTGAACCAGCTCGCGCTGGAGCATCTGCTGGGCACTCGCTGACCCTGCGGAAAAAATCCCAATGCGGCTTTCGTCAGGTTTGAGCTGACGAAAGCCGCATTGGGATTTTTTGGGCCGCCCCGGGTTTGGGTCTGTTGAGGCTGGATCCAGGGCGGTCCCGCATGAACATTTCCGCTGCTTGGGCCGGGTGTCGTGGTGGGTCGCTGCGGAAATATCCATACGGACCGAGGGCAGGCTGTCCACAATCCTTTGTGGCTCACCGAAAACCCCACCCAAGACTTGACGTCCGCCTTGGTGATGGGTCGGCCTGCCCCGAAGTCCGCGTGCCCAAAAACGAGAAACCCGGAATGTCTAGTGGCATATGACTCCGGGCGCAGGTAAGATGGAGTCATGATCAGCACCGACAGTCCTCCCGTCGCAGCACCGCCTGAGTGGTGGCGCTGCGAGAAGGACGCGCTGCTCATGAACTACCTCGCCCACGAACGAGAAAAACGCCGCCTCGACGCCGAGCAAGGCCAGATCCTCGCCGAGATCGAATCCCGTGGCGTGAAAGACGTGACCGGGTATGCGGTGTTGTCGCAGGCGTTGGTCGACTGGGTGCAGATCAAACCCGGCGAAGCCAAAGCCCGGGTCGATCGTGCCCGGGCACTCAACCCACGCCAGGACGGCGGTGCGAGGATTCCGGCGCTGGCCCCGTATGCTGCGGCGGCCGCGCTGGAGGGGGATTTGGGTGCGGCGCAGCTGGATCCGATCATCGCCGGACTCGCCGCCCTGCCCGCCTGGGTATCGGCCGAGGAACGGGAAACCGGGGAGCAGATCCTCGTCGATCTCGCCCGTACTGCCGGGCCCCGCCAGATCTCCGCTGCCGCGACGAGCCTGCGGGACCGGCTCGACCCCGACGGACGTGAACCCAAAGACCCCGACCCCACCGCACCCCGCCATGAACTCGGGTTCGTGACCCACCGCGACGGCACCCACGGCATCAAAATCACAACCGACGCCGAAACCATCGCCCGCCTCAAAGCCGCACTCGACCCCCTCGCCAAACCCCGCCCCGCCACCGAAGAAGAAGGCCGGGACACCCGGTCACAGTGGGAACGGCTCGGGGATGCATTCGCCGAGTTCGTTCAGATCGGCATGGGCAACCCGAAGATTCCGACCCAGGCCGGGGACAGTGTGCACCTGGTGGTCACCGTCGGCCTGGAGGAACTCAAGACGGGGATCGGGAGGGCCTGTCTCGATCTTGTCGGGGATATCAGCGCGACCGAGGCTAGGATCTTGGCGTGTGACTGCAAGATCATCCCCGTCACCTTGAACGCTAAAGGTGCACCGCTGGATGTCGGCCGCACTCAGCGCCTGGCGACCCCAGCACAACGGCTCGCCCTGGCCATCCGAGATGGCGGCTGCGCCTTCCCCGGATGCGATGCGCCACCCCAGCGATGCACCGCTCACCACATCGTTTTCTGGGCACACCACGGGGAAACCCAGATCGACAACCTCGTGCTGCTCTGCGGCCGACACCACCGCCTCATCCACAGCAGCGACTGGGAAGTCCGCATCGCCACCGACGGCTACCCCGAATTCATCCCACCAGCCTTCATCGACCCCGCACGCACACCCCGCCGCAACACCCTCCACACCAGCCGAACCTGACACCGCCGCCACCACGCTGCCTCGGCCGAGGCAGCCCGACCCACCACCCAGGCAACCACCAGAACCCCGGCTGGGGCCCTAGCGACCCGAAACCTGGTCGCGACAACGTGCCCTCGGTCCGTATGGATATTTCCGCAGCGATCCACCACCCAACCCGACCCAGGCAGCGGAAATGTTCATACGGGACCGCCCTGGAGCCAACCCAAACAGACCCCAGACCCGGAGCAAGCACCACAGCCGAGAGCGACCCCACCGGGAGAAATCCCAGCCAAGCCTCGAACCCGAGGCCGCCACTTCGCAGAAAACCAGTCCTAGCAGGAGCTTTCGCCTACCTCATCGCGGTCACTGGAACGTTCTGGTTGGTCTCGAACGATCCAGCCTCGGCCATCCGACGCATCCGGTTCTGACTGGACAACCCAGCCTGCTGGCATCAGCTGCACAGCTTCTACATCAGCAACGGTAGTGCCGGTAAATGACGCGCCAGATTCGAAAGTCGCCCTGTCGAAGTCGACGATCCCGGTGAACGTGGCATTGTCGAATTCAGCATCCTCCGCGAACGACGTCCCATCGAACCTGGCTTCCTTGGCAAACGACGCTCTGGTGAACTTGGGCCCGTCGCCGAACGACGCCTCACCGAACAAGGCGACCCCGGCGAACGATGCCTCAGCGAACCAAGCCATCCCCGTGAACGATGCCTTGTGGAACGCGGCGTCCCCGGCGAACGACGCGTTGCCGAACCAGGAAGTCCCGGCGAACGACGCTCCGCCGAAATCCGTGTCCCGCGCAATCGACATAAACCAAAAGAGCTGCCGCCGTGAAATTTCGCCTTTCGGAAGTCCGCGGAGGTGACGCGGCCGCTTGCCAGATCGCACTCGACCAGCACTGCGTCGCGCAGGTCCAGGCTGATGTTTTCCCAGCAGGTTTCGGGGACGTGTTCGTCCCAGCACAAGTGGCGCTGAAGGATCTGTTGCGCGGTGCGGCGCACGTCGAGTTCCAGGCGGCGGGCCGCGACTTTCTCATTGGTAGCTCCCCGGTCGTTCGGGACCTGGTCGGGTGGCGGCTGACAGAGAGCCCGCAGATAGGCGCAAATGCGATCCACCAGGGTTGCCGCAGATCCGAATGGGCCTGTGCGAGACGCTCCAAGTCCGTGAGACCACCGATCCGCACGGCTGCTTTCTCACTGCCGAACTGCTCGCTGGCCTTCGCGGACAAGTCGGTGGTTGCGCCGCTCGATCAGTGGCCAACTGCCGGTGGTGTTCGCGCTGGCCCAGACGCAGCCGTTCCTCAGTGACCACGGCAACGAGGACTGCGGCGGCGCTTTTCCAGCCGGTGTCAAAGGCATCTCGATGTCCGGCCCGGGTGCCGCCCCACAGCAGGACGGTGCCCCCCGCCCCCACCGCGACACTGAGCACCAGCGTGAGCCACAGCCACGCGAATTCCCGATGCACCGATCGGCAGTCGCCTATTCCAGCACGGCTGAGCCCGTTGCGGTCCGCGTGCCCGCGGCCGCTCAGAAGGTCAGGGTGCCCAAAGCCGAGACCAGCGGGGCCAGCTCGGGCAGGGATTCCGCCTCGGTCAAGGCTTCCGCGAGCGCGGAGTCGTGAGTCGGCCGCGCCGCCTCCAGCAGAACGCGACCCGAAGGCGTGACCTCGGTGTAGATGCCCCGACGGTCCGTCGGGCAGAGATACCGCTGCAGCAGTCCCCGGTCCTCGAGGCGGTTCACCAGCCGGGTCGTCGCGGACTGGCTGAGCACGACCGCGTTCGACAGCTGGTTCATGCGCAGGTGGAAGCCGTCTTGGCGGGCCAGTGCGTCGAGCACGCTGTACTCGCTGACCGACAGCTCGTGTGAGCGTTCCAACGCGCGGCCCAGTTTGTCCTCGATCCGCGCGTGCAACGCGGCGAGCGTGCGCCAGCCCTGTGCTCGGGCTTCGACGGCGTCGTCATCCAGTGACACGGTTCACCACTCTCTTGGTTGCCAAGGCACCCTTGCGTGCGCCACTATCGAGCTTACGCAATAACCGGCGTTTGCAACTATCTCGGGCGCGGGTTATTGCCAACGCTCATACTACCGGGAAGAAGGAACCCTCCATGCCTGCCGCTCTGCTCGCACTGGCGATCAGCGCCTTCGGGATCGGGACGACCGAGTTCGTGATCATGGGCCTGCTGCCCGAGGTCGCGAACGACTTCGGCGTCTCGATCCCGTCCGCCGGCCTGCTCATCTCCGGCTACGCGCTGGGCGTGGTGGTCGGCGCTCCCCTGCTGACCGCGGTCGCGTCGCGGGTACCTCGCAAGACCGTGCTGGTCGGTCTGATGGTGCTGTTCATCGCGGGCAACGTGATCTCGGCGATCGCGCCCGCCTACGGCCTGCTGATGACCGGCCGGATCGTTGCGGCGCTGTCGCATGGCGCGTTCTTCGGGGTCGGCTCGGTGGTCGCGGCCTCGCTGGTCGCGCCCGCGAAACAGGCCAGCGCCATCGCGATGATGTTCACCGGCCTGACCGTGGCCAACGTCCTCGGCGTGCCCGCAGGCACCGCGCTCGGCCAGGCACTGGGCTGGCGCTCGACCTTCTGGGCCGTGAGCGTGCTCGGTGTGATCGGTCTCATCGGCATCCTGACGCTCGTCCCCGCTCAGGCCACGACCGAGAGCAAGGGCCTGCGCAGTGAACTCGCCGTCTTCCGGAACCCGCAGGTCTGGCTGGCACTCGCGATGACCGCGCTCGGTTTCGCGGGCGTGTTCGCCTCGTTCACCTACATCGCGCCGATGATGACCGAGGTCGCGGGCTTCTCGTCCGGCGCGGTCACCTGGCTGCTCGTACTGTTCGGCGGCGGCTTGTTCGTCGGCAACATCCTCGGCGGCAAGGCGGCCGACCGGAAGCTCATGCCGAGCCTGTACGTGATCCTCGCCGCGCTCTCCGCGGTGCTGATCATCTTCGTCTTCACCGCACATGCCCAGCTCCCGGCCGCGATCACCATCGCGATCTTCGGAGCGGCGGGCTTCGCGACCGTCGCGCCGCTGCAGGCGCGCGTCATGCAGAAAGCCGAGGGCGCGCCCGCGCTCGCCTCGGCCGCGAACATCGCCGCCTTCAACCTGGGCAACGCCGCTGGCGCGTGGCTCGGCGGCGCCGCGATCGAGCACGGCCTCGGGTACACCGCACCGAACTGGATCGGCGCGGCACTCGCCGCGGCAGGCCTGTCCGTCGCGGTGATCTCAGGCCTGCTGGACCGCAAGCAATCGGTTACCGTCAATCAGGAAGCACTCACCCGATGAAGGACAGTCACTTGAGCGTTCCGAACATCAAGCTCAACAACGGCGTCGAGATGCCCCAGCTCGGCTTCGGCGTATTCCAGGTACCGGACGAGGAGACGACCGCGGCCGTCAAGTCCGCTTTGGACGCCGGCTACCGCAGCATCGACACCGCGGCCATCTACGGCAACGAAGCGGGTGTCGGCAAGGCGCTGGCCGAAGCAGGCATCGCCCGCGACGAGCTGTTCATCACCACCAAGCTGTGGAACGGCAGGCAGGGTTACGACGAGACGCTGCGCGCGTTCGACGAGAGCCTCGCCAAGCTGGGCCTGGAGCAGCTGGACCTGTACCTCATCCACTGGCCCACCCCGGAGCGCGACCTCTACCTCGACACCTGGAAGGCGTTCGAGAAGCTGTACGCCGACGGCCGCGTCCGCGCGATCGGTGTCTCGAACTTCCACCAGGCGCACCTCGAGCGGGTCTTCGAGGCCAGCGGCATCGTCCCGGCGGTCAACCAGGTCGAGGCGCACCCGTACCTGCAGCAGAAGGACCTTCGCGCGTTCGACGCGAAGCACAACATCGCGACCGAGGCGTGGAGCCCGCTCGCGAAGGGCGGCGGCCTGCTCGCCGAGCCCGCGATCGCCGCGCTGGCCGAGAAGTACGGCAAGACCCCTGCCCAGATCATCATCCGCTGGCACCTCGACCTCGGCAACGTGGTCATCCCGAAGTCGGTCACCCCGTCGCGCATCCGCGAGAACCTCGACGTGTTCGGGTTCTCGCTCACCGAGACGGACATCGAGAGCCTGTCCGGTCTCGACCGCGGCGAGCGCACCGGGCCGGACCCGGACACGTTCAACGTGGCGTGATCATCTGACGAAAACCCCATTTCGCCCCGGCAGGCTGGATTACCATCCCTTCGAGCGAAATGGGGTTTTCTCATGCATGCCTGGGGCGGGCTTTCTTTTCGGTGCTGTTGCTGGTGGCTTTCCCGTTCGTGGTGATCGCCGTCGGCGCGGGCGGTGTCTACGCGGGCGTGCAGGTCGGGCACCGCGCGGGCGGCTACATCATGCTGGCCGGGATCGGCGTGATGCTGGCACTCGGGTTCGGTCTGGTCAGCGCGCTGCGCGCGAAGTTCCCGACCGCCGAAGGCCCTCGGCTGACCCGTGAGGAGCAGCCAGGACTCTGGCGCGTCGTCGACGACCTCGCCGCGCAGGTCAGCACCCGGCCACCGGACGAGATCGTGCTGGTCGGCGAGATCAACGCGGCGGTCTACGAGGAAAGCCGCCTGCTCGGCCTGCGCGCCGGCAGGCGCACGCTGCTCATCGGCTTGCCGCTGCTCGCCGCGATGAACGTCACCGAGCTGCGCGCGATCCTCGCCCACGAACTCGGGCACTACAGCGGCGGGCACACCCGGATGCTCGCGGTGACCTACCGCGGCACCCGCACGCTGGAGCACACCGTCGGCAGACTGGACTCGGGGCTCGCGAAGACACTGCTCGACGGCTATTCGCGGCTGTACCTGCTGGTCGCGCAGTCCGCGAACCGAAGACAGGAACTGCAGGCGGACGAATACATGGTCACCGCCGCTGGCAAACGAGTCGCGGCGAACGCCTTGCGCAAGGTCGCGACGCTCAGTCCACTGTGGAATGCCTACCTCGACCGCTACGTCTCGCTCGGCGCGGTCACGAAGCGCACCCCCGATGTCCTGCTCGGCTTCCGCGCGTTCCTGAAAGATCCCGCCCAACGGGAATGGGTCGCCAAATCCGCCGACGCGATACTCGCGACCGAACCGAGTTCCCGGTTCAACAGCCACCCGTCGACCCGGCACCGCATCGCCGCCATCGCCGGACTCCCCGACGTACGGCCGGAACTCGACGGCCGCCCGGCCTGGACTCTGCTCGACTCGCCGCGCGAGGACATCCCGCACGCGGAGCTCGACGTCCTCATCCGCGACCTCGGGCCACGCGCGTCCTGGGACGAGATCGTCCGCCTCGCCGGCCTCCGCTCCGTCCACAAGGGAGCCGCGATGCTCGCCGAGGCAGGCAAGGAAAGCGGCCTGGCACCAGGCGGCACGATCGGTGAGGTCATCCAAGTGCTGCGGCACGGCGACATCGAGCGTCTCGCAGAGCCGATGCGCAACGAGTCGCTGGCGCCGGACGTCATCGCCGAAGCCAGCGAGCAGATCGTCACCGAGCTGCTGGGCGACGCCATCGTCGCCGCGCTCGCTGACGCCGGGCACGCTCGCCACGAGCTGAACTGGGGCGGCGGCTGGGATCTCAAGGTGTACGGACAGCCATTCGACATCGAAGCGCTGGTCAAGCCCGCGGTCGAGGACCCGCGAGCGGTCGGCGAACTCGTCCATCACCTGCAACGGCTGCGCGTGCCGGCCGCGTTCGTCCGGCCGCCGAGCGCGGAACCCGAGGAAGAGCCGGAACCCGTGGAAACGCGCCTGCTCGCGATCATGAGCGCGCTGCAGGACGGCCGCAAACTGGTCGATCTACTGGTGTGCACCACCGAACTCGTGCTCGTGCGCATGTCGCGCTGGGTTTTGGTGCGCCGTGGTTTCGCCGGGCTGATCGGCGCGGCCGGCATGGTCGACCGCAAGCGGCTGAAAAAGCTCGATCCCAAGACCGTCGACGCCTACCGCAGGATTCCGTTGAGCACGGTCAGCGGTGGTGGTTTCACCCAGCGCAGGCTCACCGAGTATCTCGTGCTTTCGTTGCCGGACGGCGAACTCCGCCTGGCGCTGAGCAATCACGTCTCGGACTTCGGTGACGCCCGCGAACGGCTGGAAGACTTCCTGGCACGCCGGTCAGGCGACTAGCAACCCGCGGGCTCTGGCAAGCGACCATCGAGGAACGCGCCGGGCGGCACGCCCATCGTTTCGCGGAACTCGGCCGTCATATGTGACTGGTCGAAGTAGCCGGCATCGGTGGCGAGCTGGGACCAGGATCGTTCCCGCGCATGGGTGAGCACGGTGCGCACCCGGTTGATGCGCACCAGCCTTTTCGGTGCCACGCCGACGTTTTCGGTGAACAGGTCGCGAAGATGACGCTCGCTGACCTGGAATCGCCGCGCGATCGTGTGCACGGGTGCCGGCAGGTCCTTGATCGCGGCGCGCACGAGGTCGCTCCGCGTCACGTCGCGGGCGGTGCGCACAGCCAGCCGGGCCAGTAGTTCTGCCTCGATCCCGGCGAGCAGCGAAGACGGATCAGGCCCGGAATCCGGTTCAGTGCCCCAAAGTTCACTCAACGGGACAACCTGGTCGACGAGTTCACTCGCGGAAGCACCCAGCAGCAGCTGAGCACGGCCGGGCCGGATGCGGATCCGGAGGCCGAACGGGATCCGCTTGCCCTGGTTGTACCGGGCGTGCGTCCGCGGCCCGGCGACCAGCCACCGCCCCGGCTCGCCGGGTGTCGCGCGGAAGACGAGCGCGGTCGCCGGGTCCGGCGGATGGGTCAGTATCCGCTGATCGGCGTGCATCGCCTGCCGGATGTCCGAGATCCACGGCCGCAGCGCCGCGGGCACCGGTATCCCGTTTCCCCAGATCCCCTTCACCTTTCCCACCCTATGCCGAAACTTCCTATCGACGGCAACACCCTGACTGGCAGTTTCCCGGTCATGATCCTTGTCACCGGCGCGACCGGCACCATCGGCAGTGAAGTAGTCCGTCGTCTCGCGGCGCGCGGCGAAGCGGTACGCGCGCTGACCCGCGATCCGTCCCGTGCCCCCGCAGGCGTCGAAGCCGTCGCGGGTGATCTCGACCGTCCCGAGTCACTCGCACCGGCTGTGGCAGGTGCCGAGACGATCTTCCTGCTGACCCGAGGCGGGCCATCGGCGGCCCGCCATGACCTGGCGATGGTCGAGGCCGCGCGCTCGGCAGGCGTACGCAAGATCGTGAAGCTCTCCTCCATCGGGCTTGATGTCCTAGACGAGTCCGAGGTCGACTGGCATCGCGAAGGTGAGCGGGCGGTGCGGGACAGTGGCTTGGTGTGGACCATGCTGCGCCCGTCCGCGTTCGCTTCGAACACACTGCGCTGGGCGGCGCCGATCCGCGACGGCAAGCCCATCCCGAACCTGACCGCGGACGCGGCGCAAGGCGTCGTCGATCCCCGCGACGTCGCCGAGGTCGCGGCCGACGCACTGGTCTCGCCGAGGCACGAGGGCAAGGTCTACAGCTTGACCGGCCCGGAATTGCTGACCACCGCGGACCAGGCCGCTCAGCTGGGCGCGGCGATCGGGACCGCCCTCACGACCATCGACGTGCCGATCGGCTCGGTACGCGCTCAGCTGCTCGCGTCCGGAATGGACACCGCGTTCGCCGACGCCACGATCACCGGCCTGGAAATCATCCGCTCGGGCCGCAACGCGGTGCTGGCCGACGGGGTGGAACGCGCTTTGGGGCGTCCGCCTGGCAGTTTCAAGACTTGGGCGATCGACCACGCGACCGCATTCTCGGCGCCCGCCGAATAAGCGCGATAACGGCGTTTTCCCTCGTTCGTGATCACTTCTCAGCTTTCAGCGGAGCGACACTCGCGAGTCGTAGATGAATCGCGGATGAACTGGGAGCGAATCGGTTTGGCGGATGCTGTCTGCCTTGCTGCGGTCAAGGAGGTCGCCTGAGTAGCGGGCGACGGACGGGTGCCCGCACGAACGACGAGCGAAAGGGGAGTCCGCGGATGAGCAATGTGTTCAAATACGCGGTGTCCGGCGGTTTTCTGGCGGTGGCGTTCGGGGTGCTCGGCGCGATGCCCGCACAGGCCAAACCGGTGGCGGTCGACGCCGGCGGCAAAGCGCGACCCGCGCCAGTGCAAGCCACGCCCGCGGCGGCCCCGAAGCCGGTGAAACCAACGCAGCCGGCGCCCACCGATGGCAAGGGAAAGGCTCAGCCCACCAAAAGCAGTGCCGTGCAAAATGTGAGTGGGAAAAAGTCTGGCGAGGAAAAGTCGTCTTCGAGCGGACTGGAGAAACTTGGGAAGTCACTGAAGCCGGGCAATAATGACGGGAAGACCAAAAAGGACAAGGACTCGTCCTCGAAGCAGTTCGAGAAGCTCGGGAAGTCACTGAATTCGAGTAACGGCGACGGGAAAGCGAAACAGGGTAAGGACAATACGAAGCTGACCATGGGTGGTGGCGGTACCAATGGGGACAAGTCGGCCTCGAAGGAGTTTGAGAAGCTCGGGAAGTCACTTAAGCTGGGTAACAGTAGCGGAAAAACACAACCGAGCAGGGACGCCGCGAAACTTGCCATAGATGGCAACAGACCCTTCGAGAGCAAGCCGACCTCGAAGGAACTTGAGAAGCTCGGCAAGTCACTGAAGGCGGGTAACGCCGACGGTCGGGGAAAAACGCAGCCGGGCACCCCCAGCAGGCTGTCTTCGAATGAGCTGGAGAAGCTCAAGCTGATGCCTGGAGGCAAGCTCCTCAACTCAGTGGAAGCGGCGAGGAACCTCGCGCAGTCCGCGAAGCCGGGAACGGCACAGCAGGCCAACAAATTCATGGGGCCGAGTCGTGTCGGTTCCGCCGGGGGCAAGCAGCCCGCGGCCGCGCAGCTGGACAACGCCGCGAACGCAGTCCGGGTCATCCCCGGTATCGGCCCCATCACCGGTGAGACGCTCAAGGTCGTGGACCGGGCGGTACGGGTGGGAGCTGGTGCGGAGGCGCAACGGAACCCCGGCGCGGCCAGGCAGCTTCAGAAAGAGAAAGATCTCGCCACACCGCCGGGTGAGCAGAGGGCAGGTAGGGTCACGGCAGGCAACGCGGCCGCCGCGGCCAACGCGAGCCGGGCTGCCTCCCGGATTCTTCCGGTCGCGCCGATCAGTGCGCTCTCCGTTCCAGGGCAGGGCATCAACTGGAACTGGCCGTGGTGCCATGGACATGAATGTGACGGGTTCAATTGGCTTTTCAACCGGAGCTTGAGGTATGCCCCGGATCCCGCAGAACCCAACGGGAAGGTCATCAAGCCGAAAGATGATGATGACTGGACTTTCGGCGCCGAAGGAGAACTGCCGATCCGGAAAGGAAGGATCCTTACCGCTGACGGCCAGGAGCTCGGAAAGGTCAGTTTCGGCGCCGACGGAAAATTCGATGCCGGGCTCATCGACCTCAAGGAAGGCGGCGGGTTCAAGATGGGAGGCGAAGGCTTCTTCGGTGTCCGCACGTCCGGGCCGGAGGCGCCGAACACGGGTGGGCCACTGGTCGTTTCCGGAGTGCCTGAAGCGTCCCTTGGCTTCAAAGCCGGGGGAAACTTGGAGGTCGGCCCGAAGGGTGCCGAGGCCAAGGCTGAAGTCGGAGCCGCCGCGAAGGCCGCGTTGCCTGAGTTCGAGTACACCATCGGGCCGTTCAAGATCAAGGCTCAGCCGGAGGGCATGGTCGGTACCGCAGGCACCGCGGAAGGCAGTTGGAAGCGGGAGGACGACAAGAAAATGCACTTGAAGGGAAAGCTTGGCGTAGCGGCAGGCACAGGCGGATCGCTGGGCCTCGACATCTCCATGGCGGACTGATCCATCCACGACTCGTGAGTGCGGTCCGTAGCAGATGTAGTAGGCGATCTCGGTCGGGTCAGAGATCGAACAGCGAGCGAGAAGCCAGTGCCCCCTCCCCCGAGCTGCTCGCCAGCAATTGCGGATCTCGCCCCTGGCCCAGTCGAACTCGCGGGGGCCGTGCGCGCCGGCACCGACTGATAGCCGCCGCCACGCCTTGGCCGGCATGTCGGCGTGTCGTCCACCCATGCACGCGCGTCGTCCATCCGCGTACGTCACCCCACCCGCCAAGGCGGGTGGGGCCTGGCGGAGGTGGGGTGACGCAAGGAGGATTCAGGCACTTGAAGACGGGATGAACGGGGCGTATGCAACGCTCAACGTTGCATGAGTGGCGTTTGTGCGGTCAGTCGGTCCGGCCACGCCATATTTGGTTTCCTGGCAATAGAACCGCCGGGAATGCTCACGACCCCGGCATGCTTCAGCGAGTGTCCATAGAGGACTCCAGAAATTGATCTTCATGAATGGAAGACTCTGCACGTTGGACGGCCAGGCGTCTCCGTTCACGCCGATCCGAGTCCCGTAATGAAGTGAGGGGCAGTTCTGCCCACCACATCCACGGCCGGACGACTACCCGATCGGACGGCCGAACAGCGCCAGCAAGTCGTGGTACAGCACGGAACCGAAGGTCAGGAACGCGGTCGGCGAGAGCAGCGAAGACAGCACGGTCTTGGTGCTGCATCCGGACGGAGCGGGCTTGCCCGAGAGCCGATCCTTGAGCCAGTTCAACGCGTCCGCGGCCCCGGTCGCGACCAGGATGATGTGCTCGCTCAGGAGGTCACGCTGGTACTTCACGCGAGCGCCGTCCGCGCAGTAGTCCCGCACGATCTGGTCGGTGTCCGCGCTGGGCACCAGCTCGTCGTTCACCGAGTGATAGATGAACAGCGGCGCGGTCGGTGCGGCCTTGCCCATGGTCACGTCGGCGAGCACTTGCTGCGGAACCGGCTGGCTCAGCGGGTCCTGGATCGTGAAGTACTTGTACAGATCCTTGAACGCGAACGTCGTCGCGTTCCCCGAGTTGCACTGCGTCTTGGCCGTGGCCAGCGCGGCCTTGCCCTCGGCAGTCAGGTTCGCGTCCAGGAACTCGGCCAGCTGCGGGTAGGCCTCGCTGAGCCCGGCGATGCCGCTCATCGCGATCCCGGCGAACGGTCCGCCGTTCGCTCCTTTGAGGACATTCGCCGGGTTGACCGGAAGGCCGCCCTCGGCGACACCCTTGATGTTCAGCTCGGGCGCGTAGGACGGCTGCATTTCCGCCGCCCAGCCGGAGGCGAGCGCACCACCCGAGTAACCCCAGAGGCCGACCGAAGTCTGCGCGTTCAGTCCGAGCGGGGTGAAGTTCTGCGCGGCACGAATACCGTCCAAAGTGGCGTGACCGGCCTGATTTCCTGCCACGTAAGCACTCTTGGGCCCCTCGTAGTCCGGCACGCTCACCGCCCAGCCCTGCTGGACCGCGGCGTCGATGAGCAGGATCTCCGCTTGCGCGACGATGTTGTCGTTACCGGCGCCCTGCCGCAGCTGATACGAGATCGCGCACTGCGGCGCGGCGCTGTCCTCGGCGACCTGGTAGCTGAGCAGTGGGCGTGATGAACTCGGCTTCGCGCCCCACGGCAGCAGCACTGTGGTGACCGTCGCTTGTGGATGATCGAGTGCGTCATTCGTGCGATAGAGCAGCTGCCAGGCCTGGACCTTCTGGGGTAGTGTGGCGAACGCCGACACCCCGACTTCACGCGATCGCAGCACGGTGCCGGGCGCGAGAGACTCGTAGCCCTCTGGCGGACTGTAGAACGGATCACTCTGGGGCGGAGGCGGCGCGGCCGCCATCGCCGGGGCGGCCATTGTGGACACTAAGAGCACAGCACACAGCACAGCGAGGAGCCTCTTCATTGAGGAACACCTTCCTGGTAGTCGCGGAGCTTCTGGCGGAGCACTTTCCCGGTCGCGTTGCGCGGCAGTTCGCCGAGGAACACGACGTCACGCGGAACCTTGTAGCGAGCGAGATTTCCCTTGACGTAAGCCTTGACCGTGTCGGCGTCGATCTCCGACGACGGCACCACGAACGCACGCAGCCGCTGGCCGAACTCGCGGTCTGGCACCCCGATGACGGCCGCTTCCAGCAACGCCGGGTGTGACGCGAGCAAGTCCTCGATCTCGGCGGGGAACACGTTCTCGCCGCCGGAGACGATCATGTCGTCGTCGCGGCCGTCGACGAACAGCCTGCCGCCGTCGTCGAAATGGCCGACGTCGCCGCTGGACATGAGCCCGTCGATGATCTCCTTGTTCCCGCCACCCGAGTAGCCGTCGAACGCGAGCCCGCTGCCGACGAAGATCCGGCCACGCGTTCCCGTCTCGGTCACTTCACTGCCTTGGTCGTCGTAGAGCCGGACGAGACAGCCTCGCGGCGGCTTGCCGACCGTGCCGGGCGCGGCGCGCCAGTCCTCGGGCGTGGCGATGGTGGCGACGGCGACTTCCGTTGAGCCGTAAAGGTTGTGGATCACGTCGCCGAACAGCGCGGTCGCGCGGTTGCCCAGATCGGCGCCCAGCGCGGAGCCCGCGCTGAACAGGATTCGCAGGCTGGACGTGTCGTAGTCGCCCAAGCCGCCGAAGTCGACGATCCGCTGCAACATCGTCGGCACCACCACGAGCACGTCGCACCGGTGCTTCGCGATGCCTTCGAGCGTGGCGCGCACGTCGAACCGCCTGCGGAACACCACGGTCATCCCGAGCGCGAAAGCCAGGATGAACTGCGAGAGCCCGGTGCCGTGGAAGGTCGGCGCCGCGACGTACATGGTCTGGCCGCGGCGCAGCGGGATGCGTTCGAGGAACTGCGCGGCGGCCAGCGGCGAGCGGACCCGGCGTGGCGCGCCCTTCGGCGTTCCGGTGGTCCCGCTGGTGAGCAGTACCAGCGCGCCGCACTCACGCGGCAGCTTGAGATCCCGCTCGTCGCCGTGGACGAGTTCCTCCACGATCGACTCGGGATAGCGGCGCACCTCGGCGTCGACGTCAGCGAGCAGGTCCGCGAACTCCTCGTCGTGCACCAGCGCGGAGACCCCCTCGCGCCGTGCGACGCCGGCGAGTTGCGGGCGGGAGAAGCCGGTGTTCATCAGCAGCAGGCGAGCGCCGAGCTTGGCGCACGCGAGCATCGCGTCGACGACGCCGCGATGGTCGCGGCTGAGCACCGCGATGACCGAATCCGCGCCGAACCCGTGCGCGAGCCAGGCCCTGGCGAGCGCGTTGGACCGGCGATCCAGCTCGCCGTAGGTCACCGGACCGAGCTCGTCGATGATCGCGACGGCGTCCGGATCGCGGCGGGCCGACACCTTCGCGGCGCCCGCGATGGGCCCGAGCCCGCGCACCGCCCGCAGCGACGCCAGCGCGAGGTCCGGACGGCTGACCTCCACCATCCCGGCCTTGACCAGCACGGACAGCGAGTGGCACGTGGCGCCGATCCGATCGAGCATCGTCGAGGCTCCCTCCGGTCAGCGCACCGCCGCAGTGACCTACCGCACAGTAGCTTCGAAAATCCTCATCTGACAAGAGCTCTGACCAGTTTTCTAACGAACAGAGATCTCCCACTTCGCACACACTCGTGATAGAAATCGGGAGTGCCGGTAGCCGATCGACTCGACGTCACCCTCCGCCTCGTCCAGGCCGCCGGCCGGATCTCCGTGACCGACCTCGCGGACCGGCTCGGCGTGTCCGAGATGACCGTCCGCCGCGATCTCGACGCGCTCCAAGCCCAAGGCCTGCTCCAGCGGATCCGCGGCGCCGCGACCGCGACCCGCGAGCCCGAATCCGGCTTCGCCGCCCGCGCGAAGTGGCAGGAAGCGACGAAAGCCCGCATCGGCGCGTTCGCCGCCGGACTGATCCGGCCAGGCGAGACCGTGTTGCTCGACGCGGGCACGACGACCGTCCACGTCGCCGCGGCGCTCGCCGAACGCGCGCCGGTCACCGTCGGCGTGCTGAGCCTGCAGGCGGCCACCAGACTGACCGACGTTCCCGGGGTCCGGCTCCTTCTGCTGGGCGGAGAACCGCGGCCCGCGGAAGGTTCTTTGGTCGGACCGATAACGCTGCGCGCGCTGAGCGAACTCAGTTTCGACTGTTTCGTGCTTTCACTGGGCGGAGTTCACGCCGAGGACGGCTATTCCGAATTCTCACTCGAGGATTCGGCCGTGAAACAACTCGCGCTCCAGCGAGCCTCGCGCACGATCGCGGTCGCCGACGCGACGAAACTCGGCACGCGCGCGTTCAGCCGGATCGCCGGGCTCGACGCGGCCGCCGAGTTCGTCACCGACCGTGCCGCCGAAGACCCCGAAACCCACCCGGTCGGCGCGCGCACGCTCGACGCGCTGCGTGACGCGGGCACGACCGTCCACTTGGCATAGGAGACCCTCATGATGATCTTGGTAGCAGGCCCGTACCGCTCCGGCACCGGCGACGACCCGGCCAAGCTCGCGGCCAACGTCGCCGCGATGCACGAGGCCGCGCTGCCCCTGTTCCGCGCCGGACATGTGCCGGTCACCGGGGAGGATCTGGCCTTGCCGCTCGTCGCACTCGCCGGCTCCACCCGTGTGGGGGACGAGGTTTTCGACGAGATCTTCCATCCCATCGCCGAACGGCTGCTCGGGTATTGCGACGCCGTTGTGCGGATCGGCGGACCCTCCGCCGGAGCGGACGAAATGGTCGCCCAAGCACGTGCCGCCGGGAAGATCATTTATCACTCGGTCGTGGAAGTACCACCCGTTCAGCCGTTCAGCGCAGCGTAAGAACCCTTCACCGCAACCCGCGTGTGTCCGCGAGGGGAATGCCGCAAGATTCATCCAGCACCCGCGCACACTTCAGGGGTGCCCCAGCAAGTCCCCGTCAGCGCGAGAGTTAAGCTGTCCGCCTTTCCGCCGACCGGCCCGGAAATGATCAGGTCCCTCCTTACTTGATCGTCATCCCCGCCGATCCCCGGTAACGGTCGTAACGAACGCCTGTCCTTGAGCGAGTGATATCTCAACCCCCGCGGACGGGAGCACGGAAACGGACAAAGGAGTCCACCCTTGCCAGCAGTTCTCATCCTCACCGCGCTGGCTGTTTTTGGTTCGCTGGTCTACATCCAGGCCAAAGCGCATCAACAGCTCGACGTGGAAACACCCGCCGGAACACGGCAGGCGAGCACCATCGTCCAACAGCAGTTCCGCGACTGGAAACCCGTTTCCGGCCCCGGCACGTTCAACTTCCAGCCACGCCAGCGTGATCACGCCCCGACCCTGTCGATCACGGTCAGCGGCACCGACGTCAGCAGCACGGTGACCATCTGGGCCTCGCGGTACGACTCGTCCTATCGCGGGATGTACCACGCCACGCTGCTGTGGTGGCGTCAGCGGGGGCTGGTCAAGCAGCTCACCCGCGACGACCTGCCGGTGCCCGGCTTCCTCTCGGCCAGCTCTCACATGGTGAGCACCCTGCGCGTGTCCTAGGCAACCCCGCGCACGCGTGTAACCATCTTCGCCATGGGTTCTCAGCGGGCGCTGCGCGATGGTCCACAAAGGACACATCGGCGCAGCGCCAGCGCGAGTTCCGTGCTTCGCACCGTGCTCGACCACGGACCCATCGCCCGCAGCACCATCGCCCGCCGGACCGGCCTGTCTCCCGCCGCCGTCACCGGGCACACCGCCGAACTCACCGAGCTGGGCCTGCTGCGTGAACTGCCCGAGGTCGGCGGCGCCATCGGCCGCCCGCACGTCCCGGTCGACCTCGACACCGCACACCACGTCATCGGCGGTATCCACCTCGCCGTCCACTTCGCGACGGTCGCGCTGCTCGACGTGCGCGGGCGCGTGCTCGTCCAGCGCGAGATCCCGCATCCGAGCCTCGACCCGGCGGCCGTGCTGCGCGGCGCCGCCGACGCGCTGCTCGGCCTCGGGAAACCGAACGGCATCGGCGTCGCCACCGGCGGCTGGGTGGACGAACAGACCGGCTCGATCATCGACCATCCACTGCTCGGCTGGCAGGACGTGCCCGCGCGCGACCTGCTGACCGAGCACACGGGACTCACCGTCGCGGTGGACAGTCACTCCCGCGCGCTCGTCCACGCCGAACGACTGCTCGGCCAGACCCGCACTCGGGCGAGCGTGGTGCAGCTCTTCGCGGGCAACGTCGTCGACGCCGCCTTCGCCACCGGTGACACCGTGCACCACGGGCCCCGGTCGGCGGCGGGCGCCGTCGCGCACCTCCCGGTCGACGACAGCACCGAGCCATGTGGCTGCGGGCGGACCGGGTGTCTGCAGGCGACGGTCTCGGAGCAGACCATCGCCCGTCAAGCCGGACTTCCCTTTCCGGAATTGCTCGACCTCGCGAAAAAAGGCGACGCGAATTCCATCGCGCTATTCCATGAACGCGCCCGGCTACTCGGCCAGGCCGCGGCATTGCTCTTGGACGTGCTGAATCCGGAGATTCTGATCGTCGTCGATCAGAGTGTCCACCACGTTCCCGGTTGCCTTTCCGCGCTGCGTGACGAGGTCGACGTCCGCTCGTGGATCTGCGACGACGCGGCGAAAACCGTTGTGCCATCAAGCTTTTCCGGCCGTGAACTGGCGACGGCGGGCGGTGCCGTGTTGCTGAACGCACTGTACCGAGATCCATTGAGCGCGGGACCACGTCGCACATCCTGAGATTTCTTTTGTTCAAATCCGCGCAATGTTGCCTCACCATCGGCGGCTGTCGAATAGTGACGGCGTGAACAAAACCCAGCCATTGCTCGCCACAGTCCTCGTGGCCGCGGTGGCGCTGACCGGCTGCGGTACCTCCGCGACGGCCAGCGCACCCGGTCAGCCCGAGAAGCTCGAACTGCGCTACCAAGGCTCCGCGAACAACGTCTCGCTACCCGAGCTCGCCGAAGACCTCGGCTACTTCGGGCAGGTGAAACTCAAGTGGGTCGGCAACACGATCAGCGGCCCGCAGGACATCCAGTCGGCCGCGACCGACCAGACCGACTTCGGCGGCGCCTTCACCGGCGCGGTCGTCAAGCTCATCGAAGCGGGCGCCCCGGTCAAGGCGGTCGTCAACTACTACGGCTCCGACGAGAAGACCTTCCTCGGCTTCTACGTCAAGGAAGACAGCCCGATCCGCTCGCCGCGTGACCTGATCGGCAAGAAGGTCGCGGTCAACACCGTCGGCGCGAACCTCGAAGCCGCGCTCGACACCTGGCTGCTCCGCAGCGGGCTCACCCAGGCCGAAACGGACCAGGTCCAGCTGGTGGTGCTGCCGCCGGTCAACACCGAGCAGGCGCTGCGCAACGGGCAGGTCGACGTCGGCGCGCTCAACGGCATCCTGCAGGACCACGCCGCGGAGAGCGGCGGCCTGCGCAGGCTGGTCAGCGACGTCGAGGCGTTCGGGCCGTACAACGGCGGGCCGTACGTGCTGCGCACCGACTTCATCAAGAAGTACCCGGAGACGTCGAAGATCTTCGTCTCGGCCGTGGCCAGTGCGATCGAGTGGGAGCGCACGACGCCGCGCGAAGAGGTCATCGCCCGGTTCACGAAGATCATCCAGAACCGGCACCGCAACGAGAGCACGGACACGCTCAAGTACTGGAAGAGCGTCGGCATCACCCGCGGTGGCCTGATCAGTGACCAGGACTACACGCTCTGGGAAGGCTGGCTCAAGCAGTCCGGGTTCACCAAGAGCGACAAGATCGACGCCAAGAAGCTCTACACCAACGAGTTCAACCCCTATGCGGGGTCCAAATGATCAACATCCGAAGTGTCACCAAGACTTTCGGCGCGCTGACCGCGTTGGACGATGTCTCGCTGGACATCGCCGACGGCAGTTTCCTCTCGCTGGTCGGGCCGAGTGGCTCGGGTAAATCGACACTGCTCGACCTGCTCGGCGGGCTCAGCAAGCCGACGTCCGGCGAGGTGCTCATCGACGGCTCGCCGGTGACCGGGCCCGGACTGGACCGCGGCGTGGTCTTCCAGCAGTACGCGCTCTTCCCCTGGCGTACGGCACGCGCCAACGTCGAGTTCGGTTTGGAAGGCGGGTCGCTCACCAAACGGCAGCGCGCCGACCGGGCCCGCGAATTCCTTGACCTGGTGGGGCTTTCCGGGTTCGAGGACAAGCTGCCGCACGAGCTGTCCGGTGGCATGAAGCAACGCGTCGCGATCGCCAGGAGCCTCGCCTATGACCCTGGCGTGCTGCTGATGGACGAGCCGTTCGCCGCGCTGGACGCGCAGACGCGGGATCAGCTGCAGGACGAGCTGCTCCGGATTTGGCGGCGGACCGGCAAGACGATCGTGTTCATCACGCATGGCATCGAAGAGGCCGTCTACTTAGGACAGAAGGTCGCCGTGCTGACGTCGCGGCCAGGGCGGCTCAAGGAGGTCGTCGACATCGAACTCGGCGAGCGGACCGGGGACGTGCGGTCGTCGCCGGGCTTCGTGCGCCATCGGCATCAGCTTTGGGAACTACTGCACGACGAGATACGGAAGGCGGCCTGATGACCGCGACACTGGAAAAGCCGCTCACGCTTCCGGCGCTGCGCAAACCGGCCGGGCTTTCCTCGCTGGGCAAGGTGGCACGCAGCTCGGCGGCCATCATCCTGTTCCTGGCCGCCTGGGAATTCGTCCCGCGCTATGTGCTCGACGACAGCACCCGGACGTTCCTGCCACCGGTTTCCGAAGACCTGGCGGCACTGTGGGAGCTGGTGCTCAACGGCCAGCTCGCCGATCATCTGACCGCGAGCCTCGGGCGCTCGGCGGCGGGCTTCGTCATCGCGGTGGCCATCGGTGTCCCGTTAGGACTGCTGATCGGCTGGTACCGCCCGGTGGCGGCTTTCCTGAACCCGTTGCTGGAACTGATGCGCAACACCGCCGCACTGGCGTTGCTGCCGGTGTTCACCCTGCTGCTCGGCATCGGCGAGCTGTCCAAGATCACATTGGTGGTCTACGCCTGTGTGTGGCCGGTGCTGCTCAACACGATCGCCGGGGTCAACTCAGTCGATCCATTGCTGGTCAGGGCCGCGCGCTCGCTCGGGCTGTCGAGTCCTCGCCTGTTCCGGAAGGTGATTCTGCCGTTCGCGGTGCCGACGATCTTCACCGGCATCCGGCTGGCCGCGTCGTACTCGGTACTGGTGCTGATCGCCGCGGAGATGGTCGGCGCGAAGGCCGGGCTCGGCTATCTGATCAACAACACCCAGGTCAATTTCCAGATTCCCCAGATGTACGCCGGGATCATCGCGGTCTCGGTGCTCGGTCTCATCGTCAACCAGGGCTTCGTCGCACTCGAACGACGGTTCTCCGCTTGGCGCCCGAAGGAGAAGGCGTGACCAGACAACTGCACTTGAACGCGTTCCTGATGCAGAACGGCCATCACGAGGCCGCGTGGCGGCATCCGGACACCGACCCGAAGCACGCGACGACGCTGCGGCACTACGTCGAACTCGCGCGGACGGCCGAGCGCGGCAAGCTCGATTCGCTGTTCCTCGCCGACGGGGTCGCGTTGTGGGGCAACGTCCGCTACAACTCGCACAACCTGTTCGAGCCGCTGACGCTGCTGTCCGCGCTGGCGGGCGCGACCGAGCACATCGGGCTGATCGCGACGGCGTCGACGACGTACAACGAGCCGTATCACCTCGCCCGCAAGTTCGCGTCGCTCGATCATCTCAGCGGCGGCCGTGCCGGGTGGAACATCGTCACCTCGGCAGGCAAGGACGAGGCGCTCAACTTCAACCGCGACGCCCGCCCGGCGCACGAGCTGCGGTACGAGCGCGCGACCGAGTTCATCGAGGTCGCCAAGAAGCTTTGGGACAGCTGGGAAGACGACGCCGCGGTGATCGACAAAGCGACCGGCGTCTACGCGGACACCGACCTGATCCACCCGATCGACCATGTGGGCAAGCACTTCCAGGTACGCGGCCCGCTCAACGTCCCGCGCCCGGTGCAGGGTCATCCGCTGCTGGTGCAGGCGGGTTCGTCGGAGACCGGCAAGGAGTACGCGGCGCGCTACGCCGAGGCGGTGTTCACCGCGCAGCAGACCTTCGAAGAGGGCAAGGCGTTCTATGACGACGTCAAGGCCAGGCTCGGGCGGTACGGCCGGACTCCCGACGAGATCAAGATCCTGCCAGGGATCAGCCCGATCCTCGGCAAGACCGAAGCGGAGGCACGGGAACGCGAGGCCGAACTCAACGCGCTCATCACGCCCGAGTACGGCGTCCGGCAGCTGTCGAACCTGCTCGACCACGACCTGGCCGGATACCCGCTGGACGGCCCACTGCCCGACGTCGGCACCTTCACCGAGGGCCAGCAGAGCCGCTTCGACCTGGTCACCGGCCTGGCGCGCCGCGAGAACCTGACCATCCGGCAGCTCATCGAGCGGCTGGCGGGCGGACGCGGGCACCGCGTGTTCGCGGGCACCCCGGCGCAGGTCGCGGATCAGCTGGAGCACTGGTTCACGGCAGGCGCCGCGGACGGGTTCAACATCATGCCGCCGACGCTGCCGGGCGGACTCACCGATTTCGTCGACCTCGTCGTCCCCGAATTGCAGCGCCGAGGCCTGTTCCGCACCGAATACAGCGCTTCCACTCTGCGCGGGCACTACGGCCTCGCGCGGCCCACCACCCGAGTCAAGGAGCACGCGGCATGACACTCGTCGACATCAGGAAGATCACCGGGCGGATCGGGGCCGAGATCATCGGCATCGACCCCGCCGGCGACTTCGACGTCCAGTTCGTCAAGGACGCGCTGCACGAGCACAAAGCATTGGTGTTCAAGAACGTCTCGCTGGACGACGAGGGCCAGCTGCGCTTCGCCGCGCGGTTCGGCGAGCTGACCAAGGCGCACCCGACCGTGCCCTCGGTGGACGGCGCGCCCGCGATCCTGCCGGTGGACAGCGAAGAAGGCCGGGCGAACCAATGGCACACGGACGTGACGTTCGTCGTCGCGCCGCCCAAGGCCAGCACGCTGTGCAGTCTCGTCGTGCCGCCGTACGGGGGTGAAACGCTGATCGCCAACTCGGCGGCCGCCTACCGCGACCTGCCTTCGCCACTGCGGGCGTTCGCCGACACGCTGCGCGCGGTGCACACGAATGACTACGACTACGTTCAGCCTTCCTTGAGTGACAAGGAAAAGGCGCGTCGCGCGGTCTTCATCTCGCAGAAGTTCCGCACCGCACACCCGGTCGTGCGGGTGCATCCCGAGACCGGCGAGCGCGGCCTGTACATCGGCGGCTTCGCGCAGCGGATCGTCGGACTGTCCACAGCGGAGTCACGGGACATCCTGCGGCTGCTGCAGTCCTACGTGACCAGGCCGGAGAACATCGTGCGGGTGGCTTGGGAGCCGAATCAGCTGGTGCTGTTCGACAACCGGATCACCCAGCACTACGCCATCGACAACTACGACGACCTGCCGCGACGCCTGCACCGGGTCACCGTGGCAGGCGATGTCCCGGTGGGCGTCGACGGTGAGCGGTCCGAGTCGCTGGAAGGCGACGCTTCGCACTACACGACCATCTGAACCGCGAGGCAGGCGATCACCGCGCTCGACGTGAGCGCGGTGATCAGCCGTCCTTTGTGGCCGGTCAGCACTTTGCCCAGCACCGCTCCCCCGCAGGCGACGGTCAGTTGCCAGCTGGCCGAAGCCAGGAAAGCGGCGAGGACGAACACGGCCGCGTTGGCCGTCTGCGCCTTGTCGCCCATGACGAGCGCGGCGAAGTAGACGACCGTGGCCGGGTTGAGCACCGTGATCCCGAGCAGGCTGAAATACGCCTTCGGCACGGTCAACGGCTTGACAGTTCGAGTGTCCACTTCGGACCTGAAGTCCCGGATCGCCCGCGCCGCACCGGCACCGGCGAGCCCGACCAGTACGACCGCGGCGGCGATCCTGAGCATGCTGCCGATCGGCTGGATGATCGCGGCGATGCTCGCGCCACCCACCACCGCGACGAGCGCGTAGAGCCCGTCCGCGCTGGCCACACCGAGCGCGGCCGCCGCACCGACCTTGAGCGAGTTCCGCGCGGTCAGCGCCACCAGATACGCCGCGACCGCGCCGACCGGCAGCGCGATCCCGTACCCGGCGAGCAGCCCCGCGACGAACGAGGCGGTCACGACACGGGAAATGGTCGCTTCCGGCTCGGGGTCGCCTGCTGCTTCGCCGTCGCGGAGGCGACGACGGGCAACGACCTGGGTACGACGATGGTTGACATGCCGCCGATGCTCTCAAGCCGCGCTGCGGCGGCGCCACCGGTTTTCCCTGGTCGTGAGTGGTACGGCCGGTTCTAACCCAATGCCACGTAGCTTAAGTTGATCTTGCTTGTGGTGTTGGGTTCTCGGCGTGGCGGCGTGGCTTG